>JAQYWJ010000010.1:0-2148 GCA_030145005.1 Desulfobacter sp.
AGGGCCGTTTCTCCGGCATGGCCAAAAGGCGTATGTCCTAAATCATGGCCAAGGGCAACCGCTTCGACAAGATCCTCGTTCAGGCGCATGGCCCGGGCAATATTCCTTGCCGTTTCAGAAACCTCAAGGGTATGGGTAAGCCGGGTCCGGTAGTGGTCCCCTAGCGGCGATAGAAAAACTTGCGTTTTGTATTTCAAACGCCTGAAGGCATTGGAGTATACAATTCGGTCCCGGTCCAGCTGAAAGGGGGTTCTGATGTTGCCGGGGGCAACATCAGGGTGCCGGCGTTCACCGCTGGTACTGGGGGTGCCGTATCTCGACAGGAAACTGTGCTCCCGTTGCTGGAAGATTTCCCGGATACTGGGATTTTGTTTTATTTTGGGGTTTATTGTATTCATCAAAACAGTGTTGAAATAAAAATAAAATAAAATTAAAATTAAATACAGCTTTTAATAAAAAAATCAAGAAAAGGAGTGTTTTTGGATTATTCTTTTTTTATGGAACAGGCCCTTGAACAGGCCCGTAAAGCCTTTGAGCAGGGGCAGTTTCCTGTTGGGTGTGTGATTGTTCAAGATGATCAGGTGATTGCCTCGGGTGCCAGGGCCGGCACGTCGGGGGATCTATCTTTTTTCAGTGAAATTGACCACGCAGAAATACGTGCGCTTAAGGCCCTTGAATCTTCGGATGTCCGATTTATCCCGGAACGGGCTATGTTGTTCTGTACCATGGAACCCTGTCTGATGTGCTTTGCCGCAATTATTTTGGCCGGTATCCGGACCCTGGTATTTGCCTATGAAGATGTGATGGGAGGAGGGACCGGTTTGGACAGACAGCATCTGAAACCTTTGTATAAAGATGCGCAAATCACGATAGTTCCCCATGTGCTGCGTAAAAAAAGCCTTGATCTTTTCCATAATTTTTTTAATAAAGATGCTAACTTATACTGGAAAGACAGCCTTCTGGAGTCATATACGCTTGATCAATGGCGTAAGTCGGGGGCGTGAGCCGGGGGCTTTATATGAAAGTCCCAATAAGTTGTTAAGCTATTTTCATGCTTTGTTGTGGGTTAAGTCTGGGTGTCGATAGGCCAGCTCAGCCCATGGCTGTTATTCAGGAATAAAATAAATAATTCTTGATTTATGTGCTTGTTGTATATATAATCCTAAGGTTATGCTTGTTGTATTGACATGATTATAATTTTGTGCTTCGGCGGGAGGTAAAAATATCTAAGCGAGTTAAGCAGGATCAGACAAGAGTGAATAAGGGGATCAGAGCTACTGAGGTACGGGTTATCGGTTCTGATGGTGAACAGATAGGAGTTCTGTCTATTGCTGAGGCGTTGCGTATTGCCCAAAACGATGATTTGGATTTGGTTGAAGTGTCTCCGGATGCCAGGCCGCCTGTCTGCAAAATAATGGATCATGGAAAGTATAAGTACGAGCTGACTAAGAAAAAACAGGAAGCCAAAAGGAAACAGAAAAGTGTTCAGATCAAGGAGATCAAGGTTCGTCCCAAAACAGGCGATCATGATCTTGTAACCAAGGTCCGGCACGTAGATAAATTTATTTCCAATGGTGATAAGGTAAAAATAACCCTGGTTTTCAGAGGACGCGAGTTTATGCTCAGGGAGCAGGCCAACGTCGTTCTGGAAAAAATAGTGGAAATGACCAAAGACTTTGCCCAGGTGGAACAGTTTCCCAAGTTTGAAGGGCGGGTCATTACCATGCTGCTTGGCCCCAAATAAGGGACCCAGGGAAAAATAAATGCTAAAGGTTTTGCGCTGAATTTTTATTTGTATTTAAGGTGCGGTTTAGGGAACATATTGAAATATGTGTCCTTAAATCGCAACGGCGACTACGGATAAAAAGGCAAGTAAAAAAGGGATTTATTTTTTGCCGAGTCCCCACCGGTTATTTGTTTTAACTTTATTTTTGTACAGGCCTTCCGGTGTTATAGGGATATTTATGTGTGGTGGTGTATCCCGTATATGCCACCCTTAGTTTTTATACAGTTTTTATAATAGTGTGAACCTTCAGGAGATTTAGTAATGCCAAAAATTAAAACATGCCGTGCGGCTGCCAAGCGGTTTGAAAAAACCGGGTCAGGTAAATACAAATTCCGCAAATCCCATGCCAGTCATATTCTGAC
>JAQYWJ010000010.1:2248-22974 GCA_030145005.1 Desulfobacter sp.
AGTGTGAACCTTCAGGAGATTTAGTAATGCCAAAAATTAAAACATGCCGTGCGGCTGCCAAGCGGTTTGAAAAAACCGGGTCAGGTAAATACAAATTCCGCAAATCCCATGCCAGTCATATTCTGACCAAAAAGACCACCAAGCGGAAGAGGAGTCTTCGCCAGCCTCAGATTGTTGCGGACTCTGATATGAAAGCGGTCCGCCGGATGCTGCCCTACGGTTAATCGGGCCCGGCAGCGTTTTTTAATATTGACATGGAAGCCGGCCAATGTAACGGCTGGCTGATGGTACATAAGGAGTGTAGAAGAAATGAGAGTTAAAAGAGGATTCAAAGCAAGAAGGCGCCGCAACAAGGTGCTTAAGCTGGCAAAAGGTTTCAGGGGCGGAAGAAGCAAGCTTTACAGAACTGCTGCAGATGCAGTGGACAAAGCATTAATGTACGCCTACAGGGACCGTCGTGTAAGAAAAAGGGATTTCAGAAAATTGTGGATTGTACGTATCAATGCCGGAGCACGGATGAATGAATTGTCCTATTCCCGGTTCATGAACGGACTAAAACTTGCCGGCAGTGAACTGGACAGAAAAGTCCTGGCTGATTTGGCTGTATCTGATCCCGCAGGGTTCTCTCAGCTGGCTTCCCAGGCGTCTGCCAAACTGAACTAGTATCCATCCGGAAATATGGATGGGTAAGAACTAAAGTGTATTTCGGGGGAACTTTGCAAACTAATCTCCAAGACATTGAAAAACAGGCCCTGGAACAAATCAGCGCGGCAGATTCAAAGGAAGCCCTTGAGTCGGTTTCCGTTCATTTTCTGGGCCGTAAAGGGTTGCTCACAGCTTTTTTGCGCAACATTCCATCCCTTCCGGTGGATGAACGCCCTGCTGCGGGGAAAAACGGTAATCTGCTAAAGGTAAAGCTTGAAAAAGCGGTAAAACAGGCCCAGTCCGGTCTGGAAACCGGTGCAGCAGGTGGTGCTGAAGGTATTGATATTACCCTGCCCGGGCGTATGGTGAAAAAAGGTGCCCTGCACCCCGTCACCCAGGTGATAGACGAAATCTGCGGCATTTTTTTGCGCCTGGGGTTTGACATCGCCGAAGGTCCGGAAGTTGAGACCGATTATTATAACTTCGAGGCCCTGAATATTCCTCCATATCATCCGGCAAGGGATATGCAGGATACCTTTTATGTGTCTGAAAATATAGTTTTGAGAACCCATACGTCAGGTTCCCAGCCCCGGGTGATGGAAAAAAGCGAGCCGCCGGTGCGCATTATTTCCCCGGGCAAGGTGTTTCGCTGTGACTCGGATTTGACCCATACCCCTATGTTTCATCAGGTGGAAGGTCTGATGGTGGACAAAAACATCTCTTTTGGGGATCTTAAAGGGGTTCTGACCACTTTTGTTCAGCAGTTTTTTGATAAGGATACGTCGTTGCGGTTCAGGCCTAGTTTCTTTCCTTTTACCGAACCCAGTGCTGAAGTGGATATTCGCTGTGTCATGTGCAAGGGCAAAGGTTGTCGGGTATGTTCGAATACCGGATGGATCGAAATTCTAGGGGCCGGTATGGTCCACCCGGCTGTGTTTGAAAATGTCGGTTATGATACCCAAAAGTATACAGGATTTGCCTTTGGCCTTGGTATGGAACGGGTTGCCATGCTCAAATACGGAATTGATGATATCAGAAAATATTTCGAAAACGATATGCGTTTTCTAGGGCAGTTTTAATTATGAAAGTCAGTTTAAGCTGGTTGCGTGAATATATTCCCATTGATCTTGATCCCCAGGAAATATCCGACAGACTGACCATGGCCGGTCTTGAAGTGGATGGGCTGGAAAGTCTTTATGATTATCTGGACAATGTGGTTGTGGGTCGGGTTGTGCAGGCAAGGCAGCATCCCAATGCTGACAAGCTTACCTGTTGTGCCGTTGATATTGGAAAAGAAGAGCTTTCTCCCATTGTCTGTGGCGCACCCAATGTCAGGGAAGGTATGTATGTTGCCTGTGCCCTGCCGGGGGCCGTGCTGCCCGGTGATTTCAAAATCAAGAAAAGCAAGCTGCGGGGCGAACCATCCCATGGTATGCTATGTTCGGCTGCAGAACTGATGCTTGCGGATGATGTATCCGGTATCATGGATCTTGAAGGCGAGGTTGTTGCCGGGACTCCCCTTGAATCTGCCTTGGAACTGGCTGATGTTGTTTTTGAGATTGATCTGACCCCTAATCGGCCGGACTGTCTGAGCCTTATCGGGGTGGCCCGGGAAATTGGGGCGTTTACGGAACCCCAAAATAAGGTAACCCTGCCGGATGTGACGTTTCCGGAAACCCAAATGGATTCCCGGGATATCCACGATTTTATCACTGTGGAGATTGAAGATCCTCAATTGTGTCCAAGATATGCTGCGGGTATGCTGTTTGATGTCACGGTCGGTCCTTCTCCGCTTTGGTTAAAACAGCGTCTTGAGGCTGTTGGACTCTCTTCCGTCAATAATGTGGTGGATATCACCAATTTTGTTATGATGGAAACCGGACAGCCCTTGCATGCCTTTGATTATGATAATATTGCCAAAAATAAAATTATTGTAAGAACAGCCGGAAAACCCGGCGATGCACCGCTTGAGTTTACAACGCTTGATTCGAAAGCCCACAAACTTGACCCTGAAATGCTCATGATCTGTGACGGGGAAAAGCCTGTGGGGATTGCCGGTGTCATGGGCGGCGAAAATTCTGAAATTACGGATGCAACTACCCGGGTGTTGGTGGAGAGTGCCTATTTTAATCCCGTGTCCATCCGGCGTACCGCCAAAAGGACGGGAATTGCTTCGGATGCCTCCCATCGGTTTGAGCGTGGTGTGGACCCTGAAGGCACCATGTTTGCCTTGAAGAGAGCCGTTTCATTAATGGCTCAGTTATGTTCGGCTACTATTGCCGAAGGAATTATTGATGAAAATCCCGTCAAGGCCCGGCCAGTTACCATTGATTTGAGCCCTACGGCGTTAAATGTGCGGTTAGGGACCTCATTTTCTGCGGATGAGATGGCACAAATTCTGGCGTCCGTGGAATTTGGCGTAGAAAAAAAGATGGATAAAAACGACAAGGATCTTTTGCAGGTTTATGTCCCTTCTTTCAGGGTTGATGTGGCTAGGCCCGAGGATCTTTCCGAGGAAGTGGCCCGGTTGTGGGGATATAATAAAATTGAAACCAGCTATCCCTTGGTAACAGCTAAGGGGCGGCCCCTTGCCGGTCGGCTGGTGTTGCGCGGCAACATTCGCCAGGCTATGACCGGGTTTGGGTTTTGTGAGGCTATTAATTATAATTTTATTCGCAAGGATGCCTGTGGGCGTATGGGCATTGAAGCCCCGGATAAAAGAACCCGGATGGTTGAGATTTTAAATCCTATTTCAGACCAGATGGCAGTCCTTAGGACATCCATTGTGCCCGGATTGCTGGAAACCATGGCCAGGAATAACGCCAAACAGGTGGATACGCTTCAGTTGTTTGAAATCGGCAAAATTTTCTATGACAAGGCTCCGGGGGAGCAGCCCGAGGAAGTAGAGGTGGTCGGAGGGCTGATTACCGGATGCCGCTGTGACCAGACCTGGTATTCCAAAAAGGAAGTTGTTGATTTTTTTGATCTTAAGGGTGTTGTGCAGGGATTTCTGGATTCTCTTCAGATTTCAGGTGTTCTTTATGAAAGAACCGATGCCGGGACCTGTCCCTATTTTGAGCCGGGATATGGTGCCAAGGTGGTGAAAGACGGTCTGATTCTTGGTACGCTTGGCAAAATCGCATCAGGTGTGGGTGCGGCCTTTGGTTTGAAACAGGATGCTTATCTTTTTGAGCTGGACATGGATGGTCTTGAGAAAGCGGTTCCCCGGGCTATCCAGGCGGTTGGGCTGCCCAAATTTCCCTCAATTTCCAGGGACATGACCTTTATTGTATCAAAGCGTGTTGAGGTTGGTGCCATGATGGATACCATTTCAACCTTTGCCCAAAAGCAGGGTTTGATTGAAGACTATTTCCTTTTTGATGTATTTGAAGGCCGGAATATTGGTGAAGATAAAAAGTCCCTGTCATTCAGGATCGTCTACCGTTCTGCTTCAAAAACCCTGACAGAAAAAAATATTAAAAAGATTCATGATCAGCTATCCCGGAAACTTATTGATGATTTTAACGCTGGTCTGCCTGGATAATTTTAAGACCGCAATTGACCCGGGAAAGCCGATGCTAAAATGAAAAATGTGGGTATATAAGGGTGTTGATAATAAGGGTGTTGACAAATTTAATACGCCCTGTTATATTTAGCTGCTAAGATGCGGGCATAACTCAGTTGGTAGAGTGCAAGCTTCCCAAGCTTGATGTCGCGAGTTCGAGCCTCGTTGCCCGCTCCAAATCAAATTGGTATGGGCTGGCAGATTTGTTCCACTTGTTTAGGGGAAAGATATGATCTGAACCTGATATTTTGGTGAGTATTTTTGAGTGTTTTAGTATCGGGAACGGGCATCTGCCCGTTTTTGTATTTGTGGAAAAAGGATGATTGCTGCAGGATATGGCATTTATAAATATCAAAAAACCCGGTGTCGTTGAACAGCAGATTCAGGCTGTAGCCGAACCCCTGATTGATTCTTTGGGGTTGGAACTGGTGCACATTGAATGTGTTGTCCATAATCGGCAGAGATTTGTCCGAATTTATATGGACAAGCCCAAAGGGGTTGGCCTGGATGACTGTGTGGCAGTCAGCCGGGAACTTGGGGATCTGATCGATATCCATATTGAGGATATCGGTCCTTACCGCCTGGAAGTATCATCCCCTGGTCCAAATCGCCCCTTGAAGACAAAGGCGGATTTTATCAGATTCCAGGGTGAACGAATTAAAATTGAAACCCATGAAGTCATGGAGGGGAAAAGAAAATTCACCGGAATTCTTGAAAAGACAAATGATGATTCTGTAACGATTGCAGTTGACGGCAAGTCCTTTGATATTTCCGGAACCAATATCATGAGAGCAATTCTTGCGGGTCAGTAAAATGGAGAGCATTTAACATGTTTATTACAGACATAAAAAGGGTGATCGATCAAGTAAGCCGAGAAAAGGGTATTGATGCTGCAATCCTCATTAATACCTTGAAAGAGGCCATTGTTTCTGCCGCTAGAAAAACGATTGGCCCAAGGGCTGATATCGAAGTCCATTATGATGAAAAAAGCGGAGATGTTGAAGTTTTCCATTTTAAAGAGGTTGTTGAGGAAGTTGAGTATTCTGACAGCGAACTGACCCTGGAGGACGGGCTTGAATTTGACCCCGAATGTGAAATCGGTGATTCTTTGGGGATTAGAATGGATACCGAGGAGTTTGGGCGCATTGCGGCCCAGTCCGCCAAGCAGGTGATTATACAGAAAATGCGGGAAGCAGAGCGCAATGCCGTATATGAGAATTTTATCCATAAAAAAGGCCAAATAATCAACGGCATTGTTCAACGGTTTGACCGGGGCGCCATCATTGTTAATTTGGGTCAGGCCGAAGCTGTACTGCGCCCAAGGGAGCAAATGCCTAAGGAAAGCTATAAACGTGGGGACCGGATCCGTGCTTATGTCCTTGATGTGCTGGAAGAATCCAAAGGTGCCCAGGTTATTTTATCTCGGACCCATCCGGAATTTCTGGTTGAATTGTTTAAAACCGAGGTGCCGGAGGTGGCTGAAGGCATTGTTTCCATCCGGGGTTCAGCACGCGTGCCCGGCGTAAGGGCAAAAATTGCTGTCTCCTCCATTGATTCCGATGTGGACCCTGTAGGGGCCTGTGTGGGTGTTAAGGGCAACCGGGTTCAGAATATTGTTCAGGAGTTGCGGGGCGAGAAAATCGATATTGTTCAGTGGAGTCCGGACGTTGCAAGATTTGTTTGCAATGCCTTGTCCCCGGCTGAAATTGCAAGGGTTATCATTGATGAAGACAATCAGTCCATGGAGGTGATTGTCAATGATGAATATCTCTCCATTGCTATAGGTAAGGGCGGTCAGAATGTATCCCTTGCATGTGAGATCACCGGCTGGCATCTTGAAGTCACCAGCGAAGAGGAGTACAGCCGGGAGGTTAAGGAGGGGTACGACAGTTTGATGAAACTGTCCACAGTGGGGCTGTCGGCAGCAGAGTCACTGTTTAAGGCAGGTTATTCTTCGTTTCTGGATATCATGGATGCCATACCCGAGGATATTGCGGCCTTTTTAGATATTTCCGTGGAAGATGCCCAGGCAATGATAGAAGAAGCCGGGCGTCTGGTGGAAGATGAGCGGGAAAGGGCCCGGGAGGAACTGCTGCAGCCTGCATCTTCTCAGGATACCGACACTTATATGGACGACAATGCCGGTGATGGGGAAACGTTTACTGATGTTGAAGATGGACAGGTTGAAAAATCGGATGAATGAGGATTGTTGCATCGGTAACGCGGGGAACGAATTTCAAAAGAATCAACTATAGAGGATTACTGGGGGCAACGAATGGCCAAGGTCAGGGTATACGAGTTAGCTAAAGATCTGAACATGACAAATAAGCAGCTTCTTGAAAAGCTTAAAGAGCTGGAAATAGATGCTAAAAGCCATATGAGTGCTCTGGGTAGCAGTGACGTCGCGGCTGTCAAACAGAATTTATTGGGTAAAAAGAAGCGCTCCAATGAGGTTAAAGTCCGTCCTTCGGTGATCCGCAGGCGCAAAACAAAGACGACATCCCAGACTGATGAACTGGAGAGGGATGAGGATATGGAAGATTCATTCGGGTCCGAAGAACCGACTGTACAAGACCCTGCTGATCAGGAAGAGGGTCCGGCAGATGATGTTGTTGCAGAGGAGCAATCGGAGGAACTGGTGACCCAGGGCAGTGAGAATGCGCCGGAATCCAAAAAAGAGACGGATGTAAGACGGCCTGCTAGAAAGGTTATGTCCAAAAACAGCGAACCCGCCAAAATTATCAAGCCTGCCAAGGTTGAAGAACCGCCGGAGCCTGAGCCCGAAGACGTGGCTGTCGATGTTGAAGAAAAGATTGAAGAGGTCCCTGCCGAAGATGAGAATGTTGTAACACAACAGGAAAATGAGAAGGCGGAAACGCCTGTTGTGGCCGCTGAATTTGAAGATAAAAATAAAGACGATACCCCTGAATCTGCAGATTCCCGGGAGGATAAATCACTGCAGGAACCGGTGGGCGGTGACCGGAAAGAGTCCCTGGTAGAGAAACAGAAGACGGCTCAACCCGGTGGGGACGAATCCCCGGAAGAGGGCAATAGTCAGGGCAAACGTAAAAAGAAGAAAAAGAAAACAACCCCAGCCAAGATCGTCAGAGTGGCGGATCCCGCGATTTTGGAAAATATAAAACGAATGAAAGCCGGAGAGCATCATCCCGGCAATGGAAGCGATCATGGTCGACCTGCCCGCAAACAGCCGGTGCCGAAAACCGGATCTTCGGATGTCCCAGATCAGAGCCTTGTTATGCCGTCTGCAGCTCCCAGTGACCGTAAGCGGGGATGGACTCGTGATGAGCCTCAATCCCCTGACGCACCCGTATCCAGGAAAAAGCGACGTAAGAAAAAATCTGTGGTGGAGGGCAATGACCTCTACCGGGGCAGGGGAGGCCGGAAGAAAAAAGGCAAAAGAGATCCCAGGGGCAAAAAAGGTAGTTTTCAGAAAACCCAGATTACAACGCCCAAGGCAATTAAACGCCGCGTAAAAATAGATGAGGCTATTGAGCTGGCAGAGCTTGCCAAGCGTATGGGCATCAAAGCCAACGAAATGATTGTCAAGCTCATGGGAATGGGCGTGATGGCCACGGTGAACCAGACCATTGATTATGACACCGCCTCCCTTGTGGCCGCTGAATTTGATTTTGAAGTTGAAAAGGCAAGTTTTGAAGAAGAGGTCCTGCTTAATGTCGTGCCCGAGGAGGAAGACAAAGGGACTTTGGAAGCGTGCCCCCCTGTGGTTACAATCATGGGGCATGTTGACCATGGTAAAACCTCATTGCTGGACGTGATTCGGGAATCCAAGATCACAAGCGGCGAGGCCGGCGGCATTACCCAGCACATTGGGGCATACAATGTGGAAACCCCCAACGGTGGACGGATCACCTTTCTTGATACACCGGGTCATGCCGCATTTACCGCCATGCGTTCCCGGGGGGCCCAGGTTACGGATATTGTTATTCTGGTAGTGGCAGCCGACGATGGTGTCATGCCCCAGACAGTTGAGGCCATCAACCATGCCAAGGCTGCAGGCGTACCTGTGCTGGTGGCTGTGAACAAAATGGACAAGGCGGGTGCTGACCCGGATCGTATTATGCGTGAGCTGTCCGAACATGATCTGCTGGCCGAGGACTGGGGCGGTAATGTCATTTTTGTGAAGGTCTCCGCAAAAACCGGTAAGGGCATTGATGAACTGCTGGAAATGGTGCTGCTCCAGGCTGAAGTTCTGGAACTGCGAGCCAACGCGGATCGGAATGCCACGGGCTACGTGGTGGAATCCCGTCTGGATATCGGTCGTGGTGCTGTGGCCACCGTACTGGTAAAACAGGGCACTTTAAGGGATGGTGACCCCATTGTATGCGGTCTTCATTCCGGCCATATCCGGGCCATGATTGATGATTCCGGAAACAGGGTGGAATCGGCAGGACCTTCCACGCCTGTGGAGATTGTGGGTCTGGCCGGCGTACCTGATGCCGGTGATGAGTTTGTGGCTGTGGCGTCAGATAAGGATGCCAAGCAGATTGCCGGTCACCGTATGCAGAAACAACGGGCCAAGGAATTGGCTAAGAAGAGCCGGGCCAATCTGCAAAAAATGTTTGAAAATCTTGGCAGTGCAGAGATTCAGGAACTCAAACTCATTGTTAAGGCAGACGTTCAGGGCTCCATTGAAGCGCTTAATGACTCCCTCAACGACCTGGCCAAGGAAGAAGTTGAGGTTAAGATCGTTCATTCCGCTGTGGGCACTATCAATGAATCCGACGTTTCCCTGGCAGCCGTGTCCGATGCCATTATCATCGGGTTCAATGTTCGGCCCGCACCCCAGATCCGTAGACTGGCCAAGGATGAGAACGTGGATATGCGCTTTTATGACATCATTTATGATGTGATCAATGATATCAAAGCTGCCCTTGACGGCATGATGCCCTCCACCTTTCAGGAAAATATCATTGGCCGGGCCGAGGTTCGCGAGACCTTTGTGGTTCCCAAAATCGGGACCATTGCCGGGTGCGGTATCACAGAAGGCAGGGTGGTGCGCGGCAAAAAAGTGCGACTGCTGCGTGACGGTATTATAAAATGTGATACTGAATTGTCTTCCCTGCGCAGGTTCAAGGATGATGTCAAGGAAGTTGAACAGGGATATGAATGTGGTATCGGCCTTGAAAAGTATAATGATATCAAGGTGGGTGATGCCATTGAATGTTATGAAGTTGAAGAAGTTAAATATCAGGGATAGCAGGATCGGTCTATGAAACCCTATGCACGTGCCGAGCGGGTCTCCATAAAGATTCAGCAGGCCATAACAGAACTTTTGTCCAAAAAGATGCAGGACCCTAGAATGGAGATGGCAACGATCTCCGGTGTTAGAATGTCCCCGGACCTCAGCCTGGCCTATGTCTACGTCACGGTGTTCGGGGATAAAAAAAGAATCCGTAAAACCCTGGAAGGCTTCCAGAGATCAAAGGGGTTTATTAAGAAAAGAATTGCCCCGAAACTGGGCCTGCGGATCATGCCGGACCTGCGTTTTATCCATGATGACTCCTTTGATGAGGCTGCCCGTCTGGATGCCCTGATTGATGCAGCCCCCAAGGGGGAGAACCGGGAAGCGGACGATACGTCCGGTTTTCTGGACGAGCCTTCCGGCGACCCTGCTGAATGAAAAGCGGCATTCTTGTTGTTAATAAACCCAAAGGCATCTCCTCGGCCGGGGTGGTCAATCGGCTCAAGCGTCTGCTCAAGGTAAAAAAAATCGGGCATACAGGAACCCTGGATCCCTTTGCCACAGGGGTACTGCCCATTGCCGTGGGCCAGGCCACCCGGATTTCAAAGTATTTTCTAAAAGGTGTTAAAGGGTACTATGCCCAAGTTACCCTTGGAATCGAAACCGACACCTATGATTGCACCGGTACAGTCACCCACACGGCGCCTTCCGGTCATCTTGCCGCCTTGGATTCAGATCAGGTCAAAGATGTTGTGACAGGTTTTTTGGGTCCCCAGGAACAAATCCCTCCGGCTTACTCGGCCCTGAAGCATAAAGGCCAACCCCTGTATAAACTGGCCCGCCAGGGACAGATTATTACAAAACCGCCTCGGCCCATTGAAATCATGGCCATTGGCATGGAAAACTTTTGCATGGATACGAACGGCCATCCGGTTTTTGACATGCCGGTGACATGCTCGGGGGGCACCTATATTCGCAGCATGGCCCATGATATCGGGGAGGCACTGGGGTGCGGTGCCCATTTGTCTGCATTGCAGCGTACCCGGGCCGGCCAGTTTAAAATTGAACATGCTGTGGATCTTGGCCTCTTTGAAAAGATGTCACCCCGGGATATAGAGGCCCGGCTTATATCCATGTCCCAGTGCCTGGATTTTCTTCCGGCCATCTTTGCTGACAGTGAAACAGCCGGAAAAGTCAAGTATGGCCGGCCCCTGTCTGTGGCAGAAATTCCCATGCCCGATGCCTTGCTGATTTCCGATGGTAAAAACGAATCCCAAAACAGTGTTTCGGATATCCGGGTGCTGGATTCCGATGATAACCTGCTGGCAATCGTAACCCCGGATAGATCCAGGCAAACATATAAATATTGTTGCGTTTTTAATGCTTAATTGGTAAAAATATCAGGCTATCTCTTCGATGCCCGGGTAGTTTATTGGCTTTGTTCTGAATGGAATATTGGATAAAAGGCAATTTACGTGAACTGCTTGTATATTTAGGGCATCGAATTTTAATTTATTCCAAATAAAGGAGTTTTACAGTGGTACTACTTGCAGAAAACAAAGAAGAGATGATTGAAAAATTCAAGCTCCATGAGTCCGACACCGGTTCACCTGAAGTTCAGGTGGCCATTTTAACCCACAGGATCAGCTATCTGACCGATCATTTGAAGACCCATAAAAAAGACCACCATTCAAGACGGGGGCTTTTAATTCTGGTCGGCCGGCGCAGAAGTCTTCTGGACTATCTCAAGGAAAAAGATATTAACAGATATCGTTCATTGATTGAGAAGCTCGGACTCAGAAGATAAGATGGTCTTAGAACCTGTTTAAAAATTAGGGGGTCGAAGTCAAATCTCATGAGATTGCAGCTGATTCATCAATTTTTAAACAGGGCTCTTAGGGACTCGGGAAAAATAAGTTCTACAGAGTTTGCATCGGGTCCCTTAAGCTGATTTTTGTTTTCAGCAGGGCGGTACAAGACAGGAATGGCTTTTATATAAGTTCGCATCTTTGCTATCAAACCAACCCTGACACTCATTGAGGTGTTTGATGGTAAATATGCGGGTTTATTATATGTAAGCTCTTTTCCTTCCTTATGCCGCCCATTTTTTTAGTGTCCATCCGGAAATAGCCTTTTTGCCCAATTGTGAGCGTTAGCTCTTTTTTGAACTTACATTTGGATAAAATTGTTATTTTTAGATAAACACTATCCCAATTTTTAGTTTATCAGGAGAAATTATGGAAAAAGTTGTTTCAGCCGATATCGGCGGCAAAGAATTAATTATCAGTACAGGAAAAATTGCCAAGCAGGCTTCCGGGTCTGTGATGGTGAAGTATGGGGAAACCGTGGTGCTTGTAACGGCAGTGGCTGCCAAAGACCCCAAAGCGGACATAAGCTTTCTGCCACTGTCCGTTGAATACCAGGAAAAAATTTATGCGGCCGGCAGAATTCCGGGGAACTATTTCAGACGGGAAATCGGCAGACCTTCGGAACAAGAAACCTTAAATGCCCGTCTCATTGACCGGCCCATCCGGCCTTTATTTGAAGATGGCTATAATTTTGAAACCCAGGTGATCGCAACCGTGATGTCCACGGATAAATTGTGCGAACCCGGCATCCTTGCCATGATCGGGGCTTCTGCCGCCCTTGAAATTTCAGACATACCTTTTAGCGGCCCCATTGCCGGTGTCAAGGTGGGACGGGTCAACGGACAGTTGATTGCCAACCCCACGCCTGAACAGATGGAACAAAGTGACATTGATCTGACCGTGGCCGGTTCCAAAACCGGTGTGGTCATGGTGGAAGGCGGGGCTGACATCGTATCTGAAAAGGATATGCTGGATGCCATTTTCTTTGGCCATGAAGCCATGCAGCCTGCCATTGCCCTGCAGGAAGAGTTAAAACGTACCGTGGGAAAGGCTAAACGGGCATTCATTCCGCCGGAAAAGGATGAGGCGCTTGCCGCCAAGGTTCAGGACTGGGCCTGGGACAAAATTCATGAAAAGGTTCAGATTAAAACCAAGATTGAGCGCCAGAACGCCATGCGTACACTCAAGGATGAGGCGGTTGCCCAGTTTGAGCCTGAATATCCGGAAAAAGTCAAAGAGATCAAGGAAGTTTTCGGTAAAACCGTTAAAAAAGTGTCCAGGGATATTGTTCTTAAAGAAGGCAAGCGTATTGACGGTCGAACCTTTGATGAGATTCGCCAGATCACCTGCGAGGTGGGCTGTCTGTCCCGGCCCCATGGTTCTGCCCTGTTTACCCGTGGTGAAACACAGGTTATAGGCGTACTCACCCTGGGTTCCGGGCTGGACGAACAGCGCCTGGAGACCCTGAACTCCAATAATCTGACCCGGGCATTTATGCTTCATTATAACTTTCCTCCCTATTCCGTTGGCGAGGTGAAACGTCCGGGTGGACCGTCCCGCCGGGATGTCGGCCATGGGAATTTGGCCCACAGGGCGTTGAACCGGGTCATTCCCCCCCATGATGAATTCGAATATACTATCCGCCTGGTGGGCGAAGTCATGGAATCCAACGGGTCCTCTTCCATGGGAACCGTATGTTCCGGGTGCCTGGCGCTGATGGATGGCGGTGTGCCCATTAAAGCCCCGGTATCCGGCATCGCCATGGGTCTGGTATCCGACGAAAATAACACGGTTGTCCTTTCCGATATCCTTGGGGATGAGGACCATTTCGGTGACATGGACTTCAAGGTTGCCGGTACTAAGGACGGCATTACCGCACTGCAGATGGACATCAAAATCAAAGAACTGTCCAGACAGATTATGGAAACCGCTTTGAACCAGGCCAATGGCGGTCGCCTGCACATTCTGCAGAAAATGCTTGATACCCTGGATCAAGCAAGGGCGGAGATATCGCCCCATGCGCCTAAGATTGTATCCGTCCAGATTAATAAGGACAAGATCCGGGATATCATCGGCCCGGGCGGCAAGGTGATCCGGGCACTTCAGGCCGATACCAACACCACCATAGAGGTGGATGATTCCGGCATTGTAAAAATTGCCGCTGAAAATGAAGACGATTCCGCCAAGGCCGTGGCCATGGTCAAGGATATTGCCATGGATCCGGAGATCGGTACCATCTACGAAGGGGCTGTGGTAAAGATCACGGACTTTGGCGCCTTTGTAAACATTAAGTCCGGTACTGACGGGCTGGTTCACATTTCGGAATTGGCTGACTACCGGGTTAAGAAAGTCACCGATGTGGTCAAGGAAGGCGAAGTGATTAAGGTCAAGGTGCTGGATATCACCCGGGACGGAAAAATCAAGCTTTCCTATAAAGCAGCTAAAAAAGATGCAGAAGAAGCCGGAAAATAGCTCATTCTGCCTGTGTCCCCTTGCCAGCGGCAGCAAGGGGAATGCCATATTCGTATCCACACCGGATACTGCCGTACTTGTTGATGCAGGGCTTTCAGGAATAGAAATCCAGCGCCGGATGGCGACCCTAGGCCGGACGCCGGATGACCTGAAAGCCATCATCATCACCCACGAACACACCGATCACGTTAAAGGGGCAGGGGTATTGAGCCGCAGGTTCAATATTCCTGTTTATCTGACTGCCGACACCTTTAATGCCTGCAAGGGTTTAGGCAAAATCGACCAGATCAATTTTTTTGAATGCGGGTCTGCCTTTGACATCGGATCCCTGGCAGTCAATCCCTTTTCCATCAGCCACGATGCCTGCGATCCTGCAGGTCTTACCTTGAAACACCAGGGAAAAAAGATCGGCATTGCCACGGATCTTGGGGTGGTCACAAATCTTGTGCGAACCCATTTAAGCCGTGCCAATGCCCTTTATATTGAATCCAATCATGACCCGGACATGCTCATGACAGGTCCTTATCCCTGGTATTTGAAGCAGCGGATTCAGTCGCGAACCGGCCATCTTTCCAACCAGGATGCAAGGGATCTGGTGGCGCAAGTTTCTCACAAGGATCTTGACCATGTGATTCTTGCCCATTTAAGCGAGGAAAATAATTGTCCTGAAAAGGCAGCCACAGAGATGTCCAAAAATCTTGACCCCTTGTCCACGGCTCTGTATGTTGCAGGGCCGGAGCAACCCGGT
The DNA here is from genome assembly GCA_030145005.1 of Desulfobacter sp. Classification (GTDB taxonomy): domain Bacteria; phylum Desulfobacterota; class Desulfobacteria; order Desulfobacterales; family Desulfobacteraceae; genus Desulfobacter. The sequence goes on from JAQYWJ010000010.1 coordinate 16,771, forward strand.
GAAATGATCTGGCTATAGCTCAAAGGCCATGGTATATTTCTGTCTGCCAATAATTTTGAAGTGATAGACAGTGGGTTGTGAAATGATGCGTTATGCTTTGATCGCCATTGTATTGATGTCGGTTTTTTTTATTGCCGGCTGTAATCTGATCTCTCCTGATCCTGCGGCTGTGATGCCCGTTGATATCCCCGATGCTTATGTTCATAAGACAGGTATTGACACACCCCAAACCGGCAAAGAAAATTTGGATGGCGGGTGGTGGCTGCAATTTGGTGTCGATGAACTGAGCCAACTGATTCAAACAGGCCTTGGTGCCAATTATGATTTAAGCGTGCTTAAAGCCCGGGCTGACCAGGCCCTGGCTGACGTGAAAAGCGAAAAATCAGGCCTGGGCCCCTTTCTTAATTATTCCCTTGAAGGTCAACGAACCCATTTCCAATCTAAAACCCAAGGCCGGTCTGCCACTTCGGACCATGATCACACCTATTCCGCTTCCCTGGCTGCTGGATATACCCTGGACCTGTGGGGTAAAAACCGCGCCGAAGTCAATGCCGGTGAGCTGGAATACTTTGCAGCACTTCAGGATCTGGAGGACGGGGCACTGACCCTGTCCACGGATATTGCCGATACCTGGGTGGATATTCTGTCCGTACGGACCCGCATAGCAGTGCTTACGCGGCAGATAGAAGCCAACCGGATGACGCTTAAACTCCAGGAGTTGCGCTTTATCAACGGCAAGGCCACGGCCCTGGATGTGTCCCAGCAGCGGGAAGCCCTGGCCCAGGTGCTTTCTGCCATGCCCTTGCTTGAAAAAGAGGAAAAACAACTGGTGAATGCCCTATACCTGTATTTAGGCCGGACACCGGGAACCCCTGTGGCGGTGTCCACCACAGACATCCCCCAAACCTTTCTGGCAGCCCAGCCCGGCATCCCGGCTGACCTGCTTGAGAACCGGGCTGATATCAGGGCTGCCCGGATGCGCCTTGAAGCGGCTGCTCTGGATGTGGAAGCGGCCAAGGCCGATCTGTTGCCGGAACTGACCCTGTCTGCCTCAGCTGCATTTTCCAGCGGTACTTTGGATCTGCTGTTTCAGAACTGGGTGGTCACCCTGGGCGCTGCCCTGGCAGGCCCCCTGCTGGACGGCGGGGAGCGCAAAGCCCAAATTGAACGCACCCGGGCCGAGGTCCGTGAAGCACTCAACACCTATGCCAAAACCGTTGCCAATGCCATCTTCGAGGTGGAGGATGCCCTGGTAGCCATTGACCGTCAAAAAGCCTATATTGAACTTTTAAAGCAGCAGCTGACAGCCGTTAAGGTGACCATGCAAGACGCCCGGGTTCAGTACCTGAACGGCCAGAGCAGTTACCTGAACTACCTTGCGGCCTGGGCCTCCATGGAAAGCCTGGAGCGCCGACTGATCAGCGAACAGGCAACCTATGTTAAAGAACGGATTGCACTTTACAACGTAACTGGCCGGAGGGATGCGTTTTTCAAAGAGACTCCGGCACAAGATAAAAAGATCGGAGCCGAGTGATTTATGAGCCAGACCGCTTCACAGACATCCTTGGGTGTAACCCTTTTGAAAATTATTCTGCCTGTGTGCCTTATTGCCCTGGGTGTTGCCGGATTTTGGTATTACAAATCAAAAGCAGTGAAATTTAAACGCAAACCTGCTGTGAAAACCGCGCCGGTGGTGGATATCATGAAAGTGAATCCCGACCGCGTCATCGCACAGATCCGGGCCATGGGTACGGTCCGGCCGGACAGGGAAGTGGTCATTAAATCCCAGGTGACCGGCACGGTCATCCAAGTGGCCCCGGAATTTGTCCAGGGGGGATTGATTCCTAAAGGACAAACCATGGTCCGAATTGATCCGGCTGACTATAAGCTGGCCGTAAACAAGGCCCAAAGCGCTCTGGCCCAGGCCCAGGCTGATTTTGAAATAGAAAAGGGCCAACAGCTGATTGCAAGGGAAGAACTCAAGCTCATGGCCCGGATGTCCCCCAACGGGATCCGGGAGACCAGTCTGGTGCTCAGAAAACCCCAGCTTGAACAGGCCAGGGCTGACGTGGCAAGTGCTGAAAGCGATCTTGAAGCCGCACGCCTGGACCTGGAACGAACCAGGATTTCGGCTCCCTTCCATGCCCTGGTGCTATCCAAAGAGGTGGATGCCGGTGCCATGACTGCAGCCCAGGGAACCCTTGCCATCTTGGTGGACGTGACCTGTTACCAGGTGGAAGTCCAGGTGCCCCTGGACCGTCTGGATCGAATCCGGGTTCATGAAACCAATGGCAGTCCGGCCCGTATCCGCTCCCTTTATGCGGGCCGGGAATGGCAGGGACGTGTGGTGCGGACCACCGGGGCGGTTACCGAACAAAGCCGCATGGCAGGCGTCATTATCCGGGTGGATGATCCCTTAGGGCTCGGGCCTGCCAAGGGTCGTCCGGCCATGCTGCTGGATGATCATGTGGAAGCGCTCATTGAGGGCCAGGCCTTTGACAATGTGTTTTCCCTGCCCCGGAACCTGGTCCGGGAAGATTCCAGTTTATGGATTTATAATGATGGGCGCCTGGAGATCCGCAAGGTGGCTCCCGTATGGATTGAAAATGACCGGGTGTTCATCCAGTCCGGTCTTTCCCCGGGTGACCTTGTGATCTCTTCTGATATTTCCACACCCGTGCCGGGCATGGCCTTGACCCTTGCTTCGCAGGAGAGCCAATAATGTCTGAACGCAACCCGGGTTCTCCCGGTCCTGCAGGACACGGTCCAAGGGGTGCCATCGCCTGGATGGCCGGTAATACGGTGGCCGCCAATCTGCTCATGGCGGTTTTCCTTGTGGGCGGCCTTTTCATGGCCTTTAACATCAAACAGGAGGTGTTCCCCGAATTCGCCCTGGATACGGTGAGTATTTCAGTGCCCTATCCCGGGGCCAGTCCCGAAGAGGTGGAGTCCGGCATTATCCTGGCCGTGGAAGAGGCGGTGCGGGATCTTGAAGGCATTGATGAGATTACATCCGAGGCTTTAGAAGGCCGTGCATCGGTCATCATAGAAACTCTGGACGGGGCTGATGTCACCCGGTTGTGGCAGGAGATCAAAAGTGAGGTGGATCGGATTGACACCTTTCCGGATGAGGCGGAAGACCCGGTGGTCACCATCACCTCCCGGCAGCGGGAAGTGGTGCGTCTGGCCCTTTACGGGAATGCGCCGGAAACCACCATGCGCGACCTTGCCGACGATATCAGGGACAGATTTTTGTCAGACCCTGCAATCACCCAGGTGGCGCTGGAAGGCGTCAGGGAGCGGGAGATCCTGGTGGAAATCTCCACCAATACCCTGCGGCGTTACGGCATGACCCTGTCCGATGTGGCCGATGCCATTTCCACGGCTTCGGTGGAGCTGGGCGGCGGGGCCATTAAATCCGGGGGCGGTGATATTCTGCTGCGTATCAAATCCCGGAAAGACTATGCCCGACAATATGAAAAACTGCCCATTCTCACCCGGGAGGACGGGTCTCAGCTGGTGTTGTCGGATATTGCCAAGGTCAGTGAAGGGTTTGAGGATTCGGATACCTGGGCTTCATTTAACGGTAAACGGGCCGTCACCATTGCGGTTTACCGGGTGGGAAAACAGACCCCCACCCAGGTGGCTGACGCCACCAAAAAGATGTTGAAAATAATTAATGCGGACCTGCCCGAGGGGATTCATTTAAGCATTGTCAGGGATATGTCCAGAATTTTTGCCCAAAGGGCGGATCTTTTACTGCGCAACGCCTATCTGGGACTTGCCCTGGTGTTCTTGTGCCTTGCCCTGTTCCTTGAAATCCGCCTGGCCTTCTGGGTCAGTCTGGGTATCCCCATTTCATTTTTAGGGTCTTTTATTTTTTTGTCCGCAGCCAATTTTACCATCAATATGGTAAGCATGTTTGCCTTTATCGTTACTTTGGGCATTGTGGTGGACGATGCCGTGGTGGTGGGGGAAAATATCTATTATTGCCGCCGCCAGGGCATGGGGTTTCTGGAGGCTTCCATCCAGGGGGCAAGAAGCATTGCCGTTCCCGTGTTTTTTTCGGTGATCACCAATATGGTCACCTTTATGCCCATCATGTTCATCCCGGGCATTATGGGGAAGATATTTAAAACCATGCCCCTGGTGGTGGTGGCCGTGTTTGGTGTGTCCTTAATCGAAAGTTTGTTTATCCTGCCGGCCCATTTAAGCCATGGCAGCCGCCCTTTGTTTTTTCCGTTGAATATTCTTGAAGCGTGGCAGGTAAGGTTCTCTGAAAAATTTGAGATCATTGTCAAATCCGGGTATGGCAAGGTGCTGTCCGGCCTGATTTCCTGGCGGTATACGGTCTTTGCCCTGGGGCTTGCTCTGTTGCTGATTACCTTCGGATATGTGAAGTCCGGAAAGATGGGCATGGTCCTGTTTCCCAAGGTTGAATCCGATTACGCCTTTTGTGAGATTTACCTGACCTATGGCACGCCTGAAAGCAAGGTGCGGCAAGTGGAAACCCGCCTGGTGGCATCGGCTCAAAAGACCGTGAATGAAAATGGAAAGCAAGATTTGTCCACGGGAATCTTTTCCCAGGTCAGTGAGAACCGTATCCGGATGAGGATCTATCTGACTGATCCTGAGATGCGCCCTGTGTCCACCTCCGAGGTCACCCGTATCTGGCGGGAAAAAACCGGCTCTATCTCCGGGGTGGAGACCATTACCTTTGAAGCCAACCGGGGCGGTCCCGGTTCCGGCAAGACGCTGACCATTGCCCTGAGCCACCGGGATGCGGATATTCTGAACCGGGCCGGTGAGGACCTTGCCCTGCGTCTGGGTGAGTATCCCATGGTTTCGGACATTGATGACGGCTCTGCCCAGGGAAAACGGCAGTTTGATATCACCCTGACCCCTGCCGGTCACCGCATGGGGCTTACCCCGAAAACCTTTGCCGGTAAAATTCGAAATGCTTACCAGGGGATTGAGGCGGTGAAAAACCAGCGGGGAAGAAACGAGGTTACGGTAAGGGTGCGGATGGCCGGAGCCGAACGCATTTCTGAAACCGCGTTTGAAAATTATGTACTCAATGCCCCAAACGGGGAGATCATGCTCAGGGATGCCATTAAAACCATCAAGGGGCGGGCCTATACCGTGATCAGCCGGAGCAACGGGCGGCGGGAAATTCAGGTCTCAGCCAATGTTACCCCCCAGTCGATGTCCGAGAATATTATCCGGGATATGAAGCAGGAGATCCTGCCGTCACTTACGAAGGGGTATCCGGGCCTGTCATACGAATTCAAGGGTAAACAGGCAGATATCAAGGAGAGTGTAGGCGCTTTGGTCAAAGGCCTGGGCCTGTCATTATTCTGTGTGTTTGCGCTGCTGGCCATTCCTTTTAAAAGTTATTTTCAGCCTTTGATCATCATGCTCTGCATTCCCTTTGGCATTATCGGGGCTGTGGCCGGCCATATTATCATGGGGTATTCCCTTTCCGTTATGAGTCTGTTCGGCATTGTGGCCATGTCAGGTGTGGTGATCAATGACTCTTTGGTGCTTATTGATTTTGCCAACCGGCTGGTGCGCGGGGGTATGCCTGTGGCGGCCGCAGTCAGGGCCGCCGGAATACAGCGGTTCAGGCCCATTCTTTTGACAACGTTAACCACATGTGGCGGCCTGGCTCCGATTATCACGGAAACGTCCCGCCAGGCAAAGTTTCTTATTCCCATGGCCATCTCCCTGGGGTTCGGTATTTTGTTTGCCACGCTGATCACTTTAGGGCTTGTGCCCTGTCTTTACCTGATATTGGAGGACATTAAAGGTTTTTTTCAAAATGGAAAGGGACAGCCTTTATGACCAAGGTGGCGCTTTGTGCATGTCCGGATTATGATACGGCAAATGTGGCATCTGCAGTGGAGCGGGCCGTGGGGTTGTGCGGGGGCATGGGAAAGTTTGTCCGTCCGGGACAGCGTGTGCTGCTCAAACCCAATATGCTCAGTGCCGCGCCTTTGGAACAGCGGGTGACCACGGACCCGGCCGTAGTGCGTGCCGTGGGAAAACTGGTGTTAAAGGCCGGGGGACGAATCATCATCGGAGACAGTCCGGCCATTGACAAGGTGTCCCGTATTTCCCGGGTTACCGGCATGAAAGAGGTGGCTGATGAGCTTGGGGCGGATCTGATTGAATTTTGCCGGCCCACCCTGACCAAAACGCCCG
>JAQYWJ010000139.1 GCA_030145005.1 Desulfobacter sp.
ATACATCCGCGGTATCGGCTGTGGTGAGCATGGCGCTCAACCTTGACCGGTTGAACAAAGACGGGTTCACACCGGTTCTGTCAAAAACCTATTCCGCGCAAATCCCCCTGGGCAGAGACACCAGTCCAAAGGCCTATATCCAGGCCCTTAATCGTGGATTAGCCGAGATCATCAACAATCTTCTGTCGGATTTTCAAAACTTGACGACCCCGGCGGATAACCAATAATTTTTTAGGATTTGTGATATGAAATTTCGACCCTGCATTGATCTTCGAAACGGTAAAGTGGTCCAGATTGTGGGCGGTACCCTATCCGACAAAACCCAGGACAGCCTTGTCACCAATTTTGAAAGTGCCCGGACCCCGGAACAGTTTGCACGGATGTACCAGGCAGACCAGCTTCTCGGCGGCCATGTCATTGCCCTTGGCCCTGGAAATACCCAGTCAGCACTTGAAGCGCTGCAAGCCTTCCCCGGCGGTCTTCAGATGGGCGGCGGTATTAATCCTGAAAATGCACACACCTTTCTGGATGCAGGCGCATCCCATGTCATTGTCACGTCCTATGTGTTCTCCAATGGCCGCATGGACATGGACAAGCTTAATACCCTGGTGAATGCCGTGGGCAAAAACCGCCTGGTTCTGGATCTAAGCTGCCGAAAAAGGGACGGACAATTCTGGATTGTGACAGACCGCTGGCAAAAGTTCACCGAAAAGGCCGTAACACCGGCCACTCTGGAACACTTGTCCGCATTCTGTGACGAATTTTTAATCCACGGCGTGGATGTGGAAGGCAAAATGCAGGGTATCCAGGAAGAACTGGTGACGTTGCTGGGAGAAAACAGCCCCATTCCTGCCACCTATGCCGGAGGCGCAGGCCGGTTTTCAGACCTGGACCGGGTAAAATCCCTTGGCAAGGGCCGTGTGGACCTGACCATCGGTTCAGCCCTGGACATCTTTGGCGGCACCATCCCTTACCAACAGGTGGTTACTTGGCACAAGACTCAAAAATAGTCGTTCAAGCAGATGGATATCCCTATCAGATAAATGATTTTATCCGGGCCTCTAACGCGTCTTTAGGCAGGGCCCCTGTGATCTGGTCAACCAGATTGCCGTTTTTTACGAAAAGCATGGTGGGAATGCTTTGAATGCGGTATTTTGAGCCGGTCCCAGGATTTTCATCCACATTGACCTTGGCAATTTTAAGCCGCCCCCGGTAAGTTTTTGCCAGGCCGGCCAGGATGGGGCCCACAGCCCGGCAGGGACCGCACCAGGGGGCCCAGCAGTCCACCAGCACCGGAAGGGTTGACTGCATGACCTCACGGTCAAAGTCGGCATCCGTAACGTTCACAGGGGCATCAAAAATTTCAAGGCGCAAAATGGTTCCGCACTTGCCGCACTTGGGGCTTTCCGAAATCCTGTTTTCAGGCACCCGGTTTTTTGCCCCGCATTTCGTACACCGAATAATCAATTGGTTCTCACCCATATTTTTTATCCCTCTTTCTTAATGGTTTCATCCTGAGAGCCTGTGGGCATCAGGCCGATCCTGGCAGATAGCCTCAATGTCCGCAATGGCAATAGCTTGAAAGCCCCAAAATTTTGGCCGGAGCACTGATGGTTACCCCGAAAAACACGGCAGGTTTTCCGCAGTCCAAAAAATGGGTAATGGTGCCGTTCACAATAGTTGACCCGGTGGCAAATATCATGTCGCACCAGTTAAGCCCATCCCCGAAGTCTTCCCCTGATTCTATGTGCACACCAAACTTTTTGGTTCCCACGTTGTCCGGGTCAAGGTCCAGGACCCGCACCGTGTTCTGTCCGGCAAGATATTCCAGGAATCTTGGCTGAAGCCCGACCAGAAGAATCTTTTTTCCTGAAAACTGCGGTTGTTTAATCAGGTTATCGGCACACTCCACCGGTTCCTTATCCTTGCAATGCACTGTTTTTTCACAAAGCTGCAAGGATCTGTAAACCGCATTAAGCCCTGCAATGAAAATTGCCCGTTCATTGGTTTTTGTATGATCCGTTTCAAGCAGTCCGTCCACGGATAAAGAGATATCCGTGTACTCGTCCGTAAACGCCTGGCCCACTGCCCCGTTAAATGTTGCTGCCATCATCACCTCTTTGCCTTTGACAATGGGGTAGTCATCATGATCCGGGGTGCCGATGGCTTCTTCTGCGGACAAGGGCTTGCATTTGATGTCAATTCTTTTGTCTGCCAGGTCGTGACGGACGATTTCTGCTTTTAAGGCGTCTTTCAGTTGAATATAAATGTCGTTGATGTTCATTTTACCCCTTTTATTCATCACGTTACCGCTTATGTCTGTTCCAGGTTTTAACCAGATTTCCTGCTTCATACCCGGGATCATCGGCTTCAGATATCGCAGATACAACGAAAAATCCGGCAACACCTGTCTGGGCAAGGGGCGGTATGTCGGCAAGTTTGACGCCGCCGCCAACCACGACGGGAAGTGAACTGAGTTGGGCAAGCATTGTAATATCCTCAATGCTTCTTGTAATTCTTTTTCCGTCCACATCAAGCCCGCTGTCCGGCTTGGTCTTTGTTTCATGCAGGGGGCCTGCGCCAAAATAGTCAATCAGGCTGACATCTGCATTTTTTATGTACTCGAACAATTCATGGGTCCTGGCGGATAAGCCGACAACGGCATCAGGACCTAAATATTCCCGGCAGACGTCCACGGGGATATCCGATTGGCCCACATGGATGCCGTCAACCTTTATGCCTTGTTTTTTTGCCGCCAGCACCACATCAAGGCGGTCATTCACCAACAGGGTCACAATGCCGGATTTGCCGGTTTGCGCGATCACCCCGGACGCCTGGCCGGTTAATTCGATTAATTCCCTGGCAGACGCTGTTTTTGACCGGACTTGCACACATGTAACGCCGGCGTCTACCGCATCCCGGATAATGGGCGCAACAGGACGGCCTTTGGTATTCTCCGGTCCCACCACAAAATATGCTGAAATATCCAGTTTACTTCTCATGCGCATCCGACCCTTCCAAAATACCATTAACTTTATCCACCTTGGACGTCATCATGTCCGTAAATCCAGGCCGTATATCCGCTTTCAACACAACGCCGGTACGAATGCCTTTTTCGGCAAGTACAAATGCTGCGTCTTTTACAACCTTCATCACGTCATCCCAGGGGCCTTCGATCTCCGTGAACATGGAATTCGTTCGATTTTTAAGGCCTGACGCTCTAATAATTTTTATGACTTGTGCAACGTCCCTGCTAAGCTCATCTCCTGTTCCGCTGGGTGATATGCACACTGAAACCAATGTATTCATATATTAAATCTCCTCAATATCAAATGGGTTGTCTGCAATTTCCTTGGGTTTTGCTTTATACAATTCATCCAAAAAGTGAACCTGAAAACTTGCCGGACCATCTGTTTTTTTTGCAGCGCGACAACCGGCCAGATTATAAACAGCCGCACCTGTTAATGCAGCGATAAACCCGGATGCCGCAGTGGCATAGACAGCCATGACGCCTCCTAAAGAGCAGCCTGATCCGGTGATTTTTTCCATAAAGTGCGAGCCGCCATGACAAAAGGCTATAACAGAACCATTGGTAATCAAATCCTGCTTACCCGAAACGGCCACAGCCCCGCCTGTCCATCCGGCCAGGGCCACGGCCGCATCTTTGGCCGCGCTCACCGGATCCTGGGAATCCACCCCCCGGACATTGGATGTGCTGGTGCCGCCATCCACCCCCCATAACCCGGCCAGGGCAATAATTTCAGAGGCATTTCCACGAATAATACTTGGCTTATAGGGTTTAAATGCCAGCAAAAGCCGGGTGCGAAGATCGCCGATGCCGATGGCCACAGGATCCAGGACCCATGGTTTCCCGGTGTCACGCAAAATTTTTGCCATGGCCGGTAACGTCTTTTCATAGACCGGTGTAAGGGTCCCCAGGTTTATATAGGCGGCACCACCCGCCTGGGCCAGGGATTGGGCTTCATCCGGCAGATATACCATGGCTGCCGAACCGCCCACGGCAAGTTGGGCATTGGCGACAAAATTGATGGTTACCGTATTGGTGACGGATCCTGCCATGGGATTGGTTTGCCTTACGGTTTCAACGGCATGAATTATTCCGGCTTGAATGTCTTTTTTAAGACTCATCTATAATGACTCCTTTACCCACAGACAGGCACCCATTTATATTTTTGTTTTTTAACTTTTTTTTGCATTTCTTATCACCTCTTTCTTTCTCTACCTTCTGGATAAATATAAACCAACTGGTTATTTTAAACAAAAGGTTAATTTTTTGAACATCTTACCCAGCCGGCGAAAAACCGAATCATGGCTCCCATGGCCATAAGCATTGGCGGCGGACTTTTGGGTGCCACGATCCTGACCCTGTTTGTTCTGCCCGGCATGGTGGCGGCCTGGTATCGGGTAAAAGCAGAGTAGAAAAAGCTTTAAACGCTATGTATACAAATGAGAAAATTTCTTTTGCCATTTAATGGAACGTTGCGCATCACGCTCCTCATATTCTCGAATGGCAGATGGAAGGCCCAGTTCAAACAGATCCTCCCGATCTTCACCCAAAGCTGTTAGTCGCATGGTGTACCAAGCCGTTATTCCACCTGGAGGTGCAGATTCGAATTTCGGAAATTCAGGGTCCCCTCCTCCCTCGCTTAACCAGGTATCCGCAAGCCGGGGATTAAGAGCCATAGCACGTCCCAAACCCACCATATCGGCAGCTCCACTTGTTACGGCTTCGACCGCTTGCTCACGCTTTTTGAACCCACCCGTCAATATCAAAGGCACATTGGTGACCCCTTTTGCGAGTCGGGCAAAGTCAATAAAGTATGGCCCTAAACTTGTACCTTCGGAAATTGCCTTTGCTCCGGGAAAATATGTCCCACCGCTAATATCAATAAGATCAATTGAAGTTTGATCGAGAAGGCGTACCACCTCCAAAGCATCGACCTCCGTCAATCCACCTTCAAGTTGATCCGTCGAGTTGATCCTGATCCCGACCGGAAACGACGGACCAACAGCACGCCTTACTTTATTTATTACTTCAAGTACTATGCGACATCGTGCTTCGATGGAACCGCCGTAACCATCGTTTCGATGGTTGAACAAAGGGGAAAGGAACTGACTGAGTAAAAATCCGTGCCCTGCGTGGATATGAACACCGCTAAAGCCCACAGTTTTTGCGTGTAATGCTGTTCTTGCATACATGTCGGGTAGTTCGTGAATGTCATCAAAAGACATACCCGCACATTGAAGGCCCTCAATATCAAGAGCAGACGGCCCCTTTGGCTGACTGATCGGCAAGTACGAAAGGGCTCCGGCATGACCGATTTGTGGCCATATGTGGGCCCCCTTAATCACTGCCCGGCGGCTGAATAACCGTAGCAAATTCTGATTGGAGAGTGCTCCGAGTACCAAATTCCCCGGCTTTTCCGGAAAGCGAGGATCACCCTGCACTTCACCGATGAAGGACAAAGCGACTCCACCCTCCGCCCATCTTTCGTAAAGTCGAATCTGGGCCTCTGTGGGGTCTCCGCCACCGTCAGCCAATGAATCTGACATTGGCGACTTTGCAATTCGGTTTTTTAAAATCGCACCGCAAGGAAGCTCCAGTGAGCTTTGAAGGACATGAATGGATTCCGAGTTAATGGTCATATTTATTTCCTTATTTAAAATTGCTGATTAGATGGAATCTAACTTGTTTTATATCCGATACAAGGCTATAAAAAAAGGCCGTTGGGCAGAAGGAACCGGGAGTCAACTACCCGCCCCTAAAGGAGCGGGCTTGAATCGTGAGATTCGAGATAGGAGCAAATAGCTCCAATAGGTGATTAGCTTAAGTGCTTTGAGCACTACGTTGTTTGGATCATTACACCCTTGG
>JAQYWJ010000140.1 GCA_030145005.1 Desulfobacter sp.
AAAAATTCTAATTGGGCATCTTATTTCGTGCTCATTCCTCAGCTGCAAATTGCAGGCCCATAGGCCCAGATAAATTCCGGCCAAAGACCCTCGGCTGCCCAAAAAATAATTTGAGGGTCCGGAATCTGAATATCTTTGGCGGTCAGGGCCTGCGGTCAATGTCACGGTGTTTCGATATATGGGGCGAGCAGGTCCAGAAGCCTCTTGTAGTCGAAGGCATATGCCAGTGGCTTTATGGCTGCATACAGTTCTGGATCATTCTTTTCAATCGTGTCGATGATCGCGTTGATCCGATGAGTATCCAGTATGAGCAGGGCATCCTGTAATTCCCTGCGCCGCGGCTCCGGAATTAAGGCCAGGCCCTGGAATACCGAAGTCCCTTCGGCCGGGGACGCCTCAATATGCGGCACGGGCTCCTGTGGAGCGTTCTCATAGCGATACTGCACCGCAATATGCCGTGCAATGGTCTCGTACAGTTGGCCCGCCTGGATCGGTTTTCCTATAAAGTCGTCGCAGCTGGTGGCCAGTACCGCGTCCTTCTCCTCGTCAAAGGTACTGGCCGAAACCGCTATGATTGGCGTCTTCTGACCGCCCCCACTGGTTTTGATCCGCTGTGCCGCCTTAATGCCGCCCATTACCGGCATCCGCATGTCCATCAGGATCAGATGGGGCAGCCATTTCTTGGCCAACCTGATCGCCGTCTTTCCGTCAGCTGCCTCACGAACCACAAAACCAACGGCTGCAAGCATTTGGGACAAGACCGTCCGGTTGTCCGGCATATCGTCCACGACCAAGATCCGCCACGTTTCATGGCCCGCCACTATACCTGAGACACGCCTTGCATGAAGCGTTTCGGGCAGGGGTGCCGTATCCACGATTTGAATATCGATCTCAAGGCGGAAGACACTGCCTTTGCCTAAACGGCTTTTCACAGTGATATTTCCGCCCATTAGGCAGGCATACTCCCGGCTGATACTCAACCCCAGGCCGGTTCCTTCCCTTGTGAGTCGGCTTGCCTTTGTTCGCTCAAAGGGCTTAAAGATATGACCGCGTTCATTTTCACCGATCCCGATCCCCGTATCCGAAACTTTGACAACGAGGCGCGGGGTACCTGATGTTCCATGGGAAAAGGTGGTGTGAAACACCACCCGGCCACTCTCGGTGAACTTGATTGCGTTGCCCAGTAGATTGATAAGGATCTGACTCAGCTTTCCCTGGTCTGCGACTACGTACCGGGGGATATTTTTTCCACGCACCGCCCGGAGTTCAAGGCCCTGTTCCCTGGCGCGAAAGCAAAACATCTCCTCCATATTGTTCAGCAGGGCGTGCAGGTCAAAGGGGGCTTGCCTCAGGATGGCTCGACCGGCCTCGATCTTGGATATCTGAAGGATGTCGTTGATCAGTCCCAGCAAATGTTCCCCATTGCGGTTGATCGTCGCAAGGTTTCTGCGGTGGGTGTCGCCAAGGGCTGAATCGCACTGCATCAGCTGGGTAAATCCCAGAATGGCATTCATGGGAGTGCGGATTTCATGGGACATGTTGGCGAGAAAGTCACTCTTGGCCCGGGTCGCCTTTTCAGCATCCTCCTTGGCCGCCACCAGCTGCCTTGTCCGGCGGGCCACCAATCGCTCCAGGTGCTCCTGGTGGAGCATCAGCTGCCGGGCCATATGGTTAAAGGCCCGTGCCAGGTCCATTACCTCAGTGATGCGGCTGGATTTGATCTGTTCTACAGGGCTGCCGACAGCCAGGGCATCGGCGGAATGGCAAAGTTGGGAAAGCGGCTTGGTCAATCCTTCAGAAAGGGCCAGGACCAGCAAAAGAGCGATAATCAATAATATAGCAATGACCATGGACGACTGACTGCCGCCCTTGTATATTCCCTCCATGAACACGCTTTTTCTGCTGAGGACCACGATCAACCACGAAGATTGGCCGGCATATGGCTGGACCCTGGCCACCCAGGTCTTCCTGGACAGGGGCGCGGCACTGACAATATCGAAACGATAAGAGAGCCCATGATTGAAATGCAGAAGATCCTGGACCTCCTGCCGCAGCACGTGAAGCGCTTTTCCTGCCACCGGCGGTATACCGCCTTCCTGAATACAGGGCGGAACATGGGACCCGACCAGCAGGCGTCCCTCTCTGTTGATGATCAATACCTGCTGGCTGTCTCCGCCATAATCGCCGTGCAACGTTTGATGGATGGCCCCAAGGGGGACACTGTGGGCCGCGGCATCACCACAGGCCTCGCCGGTAGATACGGGAAAGGCTTGATATCTGTCCAGCAGCCCGCTGATAACAGATATTTCCAGGGCCTGAAGCTTATGGGCCAGGCTGCTGATGGCCTTTTCGCCGCTGTGCAGGGAAATATAGGAAATCGCACCGGAGGTAACGATCAGGAGAAAAACGAGCGGTCCGGCAATAAAGATCCGGATCGGGAAGCCTGCTGTGGAAATTTCATGAAGACGGTCGGTTTCGACCTGGCCGCTTTGCCAGATGACCTTGCGCCCGCCAACAGGCCGTATCTTGACATACCCTTCAATATCTGCCCAGTAGAGTCCGGCTCTACGGAACAGGGGATAGGCGATCAGCATGGCCGGGGGGGCAAGTGCCCAGGTGACAAGGAATGTCGTGAAGATGGAGGGCGTAATTTGGGTGTAGGCGATATCTGTCGGGAAAGTTCCAGACATGGGACCGCATACAAACCCCCAGTAGACGGGATAAAATGAGAGAAAGAGCAAGACAAATAACAGATACCGCAGCCAGGTTTTTCGTTTCAGAAAGTCCGGTTCCCGCCCCATAAACGAATACCCCACCCAATGAAAGGCCGATATGAGCATATGGCCGGGCAACCATACCAGCAGCTGTTGAAACGGTATGCCTCCTATCAGATCGGAAAGAATGTAGGCCAGAGGAATGACCATGAGGGCTGGATATCCCAGCAGGACGGCACACAGAAATACTGAAAGATCAAAAATAGACTCCAAGCTTTGGGCACCGGGAACCAGCCATATATTTCTGCCGACAAACCCGCCGCCCAGTACCAGGACAATGGTAAGGACAATACTGACGATAAACCTGTTGTTCAGGCGATAGTGTTCCCGGGCAAAACACCACCGGCCATTAACGCAAAACGCAAAACCGGCGTAGGCGGAAGAGGCCAGCAGGAGGCCCAGGGTAAACCCCATCGTTCCCCATATTTCCATGAACGGCAGGGGAATGCCGCTGAACACCCCATCAATCCAGAGAACAAGAATTTTGAACCTGTCGTAGATGGTATTCATTCTATCCCATCTCCCATGAAAAATCCGAAAATTCGGTTTTCCTTTGCAAACTTCGCATTGGGCTAGAAAAGCATGATTTTCATTCAGGGTCAAGGGATTTCCAGCACGAAAATCTTGCTTGCCTTTATGTTTGTTTTCTTCGTTGGGCCTTGGTTTACAGCGCTCGACAACCTTCTTGACAATGATAGAAGAGACTTGATAAAAAGCTGAGAAGATATTTTTCCATTCGGCTGATACGCAACACCGGTGGCGGGCGGCATTGTGTGATGCGTAGAAAAAAAGGGCTTGGTTCTAACTTCGCCCACTATTCGTCATTTCATGAAATAAGAGATGGAATTTGATAAAATATCAACATATTGAAATTTATTCATCAAAGTTTTTAGGCCTTTTGGGCGAAGTTAGAACCAAGCCCGAAAAAAAACATTAAACAGCTTAAAAAACGGCGGCCGTCAATACAGTAGAATGATAAGAAGTAAATGGAGAATTCCCATGAATGACAATGGCACAGGCGCAGCTTTGGGTGATCTCAACCGCTACAATATCATGGTGGTGGACGATGTGCCTGAAAATCTTCGCCTCCTGTCCCGAATCCTGGAGGCCCGTGGGGTAAGGGTCAGGGCCGCACTCTCCGGCCCCATCGCCCTTGAGGCCATCAAACATCAAATCCCTGACCTGATCATCCTGGATATCCGCATGCCGGAAATGGATGGTTTCGAGGTTTGTCGCCGAATTAAAGCCGATCCGGACCTGAGGGGGATTCCCATCATCTTCATCAGTGTCCAACATGAGCTGGCTGATAAAGTAAAAGCATTTTCCCTGGGAGGGGTAGATTACCTGAACAATCCCTTTGAAGCCGAGGAAGTCATCGCCCGGGTCAAAACTCACCTCACCATCAATACATTGAAGCGCCGCTTGCAAAATACAAATGAAATACTGGAGGAAAAAGTCAAGGCCCGGACAGCGTCTTTGCAAAAAAGCGAACAAAAATACCAGGATCTTTATGATAACGCGCCGGACATGCTGCTTTCCGTTGATGTAAAGAACTTTACAATTCTGGAATGCAATCAGACCCTGGCTACGGTAACGGGATACACAAAGGCGGAAATCATTGGTCAGCCTATTTCTTTCTTATACACAACCGAGAGTTGGGAATACTCAAAATCAACATTGCTGCCGCTCTTTATGCAGACCGGCAGAATCGAAGGCAAAGAACTGCAGTTACGGACAAAAAACGGAACCGTCATGGATGTGCTCGTGAATGCTTCGGCTGTCCGGGATGATCAGGGCGAAATTCTATGGAGCAGGTCCAGCTGGCGGGATATTACGGAACGGAAAAAAGCGGAAAAGGAAATCCGGTATGCCCGGACCCTGATTACCAATATTATTGATTCCATGCCGTCGATCCTGATTGGCGTGGATATCGAGGGCAGGGTAACCCAGTGGAACCTTGCAGCACAATTGGCTACGAATCTTTCCAAGAAAGAGGCCTTGGGGCAGCCTCTGGCAATTGCTTTCCCGAGGCTGGGGATTCAAATGGACCGTGTGGCCGATGCATTGAAAACGGGGAATGTCGGTTCATATATAAAACAGCCCCGCGACGAGAACGGAACCATCCGGTATGAAGATGTGACCATCTATCCGTTGTTAGACGGTATTCAAGGTGCGGTAATCCGAATTGATGACGCTACCCGGCGGGTGCAGATGGAAGAGATGATGATCCAGAGTGAGAAGATGCTTTCGGTGGGGGGATTGGCTGCAGGTATGGCCCATGAAATAAACAATCCCATCGCCGGCCTGGTACAGACAGCCAATGTTATGGCCAACCGCCTTGGGAAAAAGATGGATATCCCAGCCAACCGGATGGCTGCCCGGGAAGCCGGCACGTCCCTGGAAGCCATCCAAAAGTTCATGGAAGCCCGGGATATTATTCAAATGCTTTCGACCATTCAGAAATCGGGCTGCCGGGTGGCGGCCCTTGTGGAAAATATGCTCAGTTTTGCTCGGAAAAGCGATAGCCTGGTATCCTCTCACAGCCTGCCCCGCCTCCTGGACAAAGCCCTGGAACTGGCTGCAACGGAATATTACTCGGGAAAACAATACTATTTTAAAAAAATTGAGATTAGAAAAGAGTATAAAGATGAAGAATGCCTTGTTCCCTGCGAAGGCGCCAAGATCCAGCAGGTTCTGCTCAACATTCTCAGGAACGGGGGACAGGCCATGCTGGACGCGAAAACCAATAACCCTCTCTTTATTCTTCGGATCCGGCTTGAAAAAGAACGGAATATGGTCTGCATGGAGATAGAAGACAATGGGCCCGGGATGGATGAAGAAAGCCGCAGGCGGGCTTTTGAGCCTTTTTTTACTACAAAGCCGGTGGGAACCGGCACCGGCCTGGGGCTGAGCATGTCCTATTTCATTATCACCGAGAATCACGGGGGCGAGTTGTTGCTTGAATCCAGGCCCGGCTTTGGCACAAAATTTATCATATGCCTGCCGTTGTCAGGGTACAAGATTAAGATTTGAGTTTTCGTCCAAACGGAACGTTCAGTTTTCTCATCCTTTTTCTGAGAGTGGACGGGCTGATTTTAACTTGCTTTTAAGCAGAA
>JAQYWJ010000141.1 GCA_030145005.1 Desulfobacter sp.
ACGCCCGCGCTCCCAGGTTAAGTTATTTCGGACTCATTCCTTAAAGTCGACCTGTATGGGATAACTCTTCCAGGCCTTCCTGATCTAAAATCAAAATTTTTTTTCCATCCGCCTTGATAAATCCGGCCAGGTCCATCTTTTTTAATACACGGGAAATGGTTTCAGGGGTTGTACCGATGAGGCTTGCCAGTTGAACCTTGGAAACAGGCAACGACACGTTGGCTGCCGGCAGGCGTTTTTTTGGCAATGCGATTATCTGTGAATGCCCCGCCTCTTCTTGGGCCAGGGTCAGAATATAAGCGGCCAGTCTGGCAGGCACTTCTTTCAGGCTTAAATTCTCAATCTGAACCGTAAATTCCCTTAAGCGCCTGGACAGGTCTGCCAGCATGTTCATGGCAAGGGCGGGGGATTTTTCAATCTGCCGGACAAACGTCTGCCTGGGTAGAAAAAGAATGGTTGACGGTTCCAGGGCCATGGCAGAGGCCGGAAAACTTTTTCCCTGGAATACCGGAACTTCACCAAATATATGGCCGGGGCCGTATATATGCAGGATTTGCTCCTTGCCCTCAAAAGACATTTTAAATACTTTAATTTTGCCTGCCGCCACAATATAAAACCCTTCGCCCCTGTCACCTTCCTGGAAGATAATTTCGCCTTTGTTTACGGTCAATTCACTGGCCAAAGCGGATAGGGTCCTACACTGGTCTTCTGTCAACCCTGAAAAAAGGGGAATGAGATGCAGATACTTTTCGATTTTTGGTCTCCGGAAATATTTTTCAGCAATGGTTTGATTTGGGATATCTGGATAACAGCAAAAAAATAAACGGCTTGATCCAGATCAAGGTTTTCTTTTTTTGTCTATAGTAACTTCAAATTAAAATGTAAACCCAATTTAAACTTTAACAATGAAAGGAATACCCCATGAAAGTTACCCGTAAAATTATAGAGATAGACGAAGAAAAGTGTGATGGATGCGGTAATTGCGTGCCCTCCTGTGCCGAAGGGGCCATTCAGATCATTGACGGCAAGGCAAAGGTCATTGGCGATAAATATTGTGATGGGCTTGGCGCCTGTCTTGGCGATTGTCCCAGAGGCGCGCTTAAGCTCATTGAGCGCCGGGCTGACGAATATGATGAACAGGCTGTACACGCACGACTTGATGCGCAGAAATCAGCTGCAGATACCCCAAAACCTAAGGGGTGCCCATCACAGCAGGTAACAACGTTTCCCATCTCCCCGGTACCGGGGATGGGGGTACCGACTGTCGGGTCTACGGGAGACTCAGCCCTGGGACACTGGCCGGTACAGCTTCGGCTGATTCCCGCCACAGCCCCCTTTTTAAAAGATGCAACCCTGCTGATCACAGCAGACTGCGTTCCCGTTGCCGCACCGTCGTTTCATTCAGAGTATCTGAAAGGCAAAGTTGTCATGTTAGGCTGTCCCAAATTTGATGACGCAGATTTTTATGTTGACAAGATTGCAGACATTTTTACCCGGAATAATATCCAGGGCATCACCATGATGGTCATGGAAGTTCCCTGCTGCTCAAAAATGAAATGGATCGTTGAGCGTGCCATGGAAAAATCAGGTGAATGCATTCCTGTTCACCGGGTAACCATTTCAACCACAGGCCGGCTCTTGCCTGAAACTCCTGTTCGACAGCCGTAAGTATACGAAAATTCAAAAGCCGCGCCAATACAAAAGATACAGCGATCGTCAAAAATGGCATAGTGTCTATACGTTCTGACGCCTAAAATCAGCATTTTGCTGATATTATTGCAAAATCCCCTTGTGTTACGCATGTTTATGACAATCATTGTTGGGTTTGTTTTGTCAACGGCCTTTTGAAACTGCAGCAAAATCAACAGCATCCTGGCCTAACACCTGCCGGATCACTTCGTCGAGTTCTCCTGCGGTAAGGATTTTTATTCCCTGCTTGAGGCTGTCATCCATGGCTGCAATTTCAGCCTGGTTTTTGGCAGGGAAAATTATTGTCTTGATTCCGGCGGTTTTGGCTGCAAGTAGTTTTTCCCGGATGCCGCCCACAGGAAGAATTCTGCCGCTTAACGTTACCTCACCTGTCATTGCCACATCCCTGGGACAGGGGACATCCTTT
Organism: Desulfobacter sp.; assembly: GCA_030145005.1. Lineage (GTDB taxonomy): Bacteria > Desulfobacterota > Desulfobacteria > Desulfobacterales > Desulfobacteraceae > Desulfobacter. The sequence goes on from JAQYWJ010000141.1 coordinate 2,117, forward strand.
AAAAGGGAAATCAGCGCCACGGCAATGGTCATCCCTGCTGACGGGCCGTCCTTGGGAATGGCCCCTGATGGAACATGAACGTGGATATCCCGGCCCTGGAAAAAGTCTGCACCCAGACCAAGCTGTTCAGTGTGGCTGCGGATGTAACTTAAAGCGGCCTGGGCGGATTCCTTCATTACCTCGCCTAGGTATCCGGTAAGGATCAGACGCTCGGCCCCCATCATCCGCGTGGTCTCAACAAAGATGATTTCCCCGCCGCTTTCTGTCCAGGCAAGGCCTGTGGCGCATCCCACCCGGTCCCGGGCTCCTGCAATTTCATAGTGATATCTGGCAGGGCCCAGAAGTTTTTCCACGGTGCCTTCATTAATTTTTATCTTCCGGGATGCATTCGGCGTATTGAGATACCGCCGGGCAACCTTGCGGCAGATAGCGGAAATTTTGCGTTCAAGGCCCCGTAACCCCGCCTCCCGGGTGTGTTCCCTGATGATGGCACAAAGTGCATTTTGCGTAAATTCAAGGCCAAATCCCGAAAGCCCCGTATCCTCCATGGCCCGGGGGATCAGGTGGCGTTGGGCAATGTGGGTTTTTTCTTCGATGGTGTACCCGGACATGGATATCACCTCAAACCGGTCCAGCAAAGGCCCGGGAATCCGTGCCACCGTATTGGCCGTGGCAATGAACATCACTTTGGAAAGATCAAAGGGAAGGTCCAGGTAATGATCAATGAATTTTGAGTTCTGCTGGGGGTCCAGCACTTCAAGCAGGGCTGAGGCAGGGTCTCCTTTAAAATCCTGTCCCATTTTATCGATTTCATCAAGCATGAGTACGGGATTCAAAGACTCGGCCCGGCGGATCTCCTGGATGATCCGTCCGGCAAGGGCACCGGCATAGGAGCGTCTGTGTCCCCTGATATCAGCCTCATCCTTTACGCCGGCAAGGGAGATCCGGACAAATTTACGTTCAAGACTCTGGGCAATGGACTGGCCAAGTGAGGTTTTACCCGTACCCGGAGGGCCGGCAAAGCAGATCACAGGCCCCTTGGCTTCCACAAGTCCTGTTTTTTTACCCAGGGCCTTTTTAACGGTTTCCCGGATGTCATCAAGTTTGAGGGGTTTGGAAATAAAATGAAAAGAACCCCGCTTAATAGCGTCCACGGCAGTGAGCACCGTGGCATACCCGGAGATGATGATCACCTCGGTGGAAGGACTTGTGGCCTTTATACGTTCCAGAAGTGCCATGCCGTCGATCTTATCCATTTTAAGGTCCGTGATCACAAGATCCACGGTTTTGTCCTTTAAAAATGCCAGGGCCTGGGTGCCGCCGTCAGCCGTGCTGACCTCATAGCCTTCCTTGGACAGGACATGTTTGAGGTTCATCCGGGTGATTTGCTCATCATCCACCACAAGAATGGTGTTTTTCCGGGACAGCTTCATCTGCCGGACCGCTAAGTGCTCCAGAATTCTTTCTTTGATTTCGTCAAGTCCATAATGGTCGGAGTCCAGGATTTTTTCCGCACGCCGGATGTCAAGATTATCCTGGGTGTATCGGTTCCAGGGCAGGGTGGTCACATAGTCGATATGGTTAAGCCCTATGGTATATTCTGCCGAAGCCGGGTTGATTTTTTCAAGCCGGTCCACCTCTTTGAGCAGGATTTTTTCAACCTCGGCCGGAATTCTTTGCTCCAGCACGGCCTCGCGCAGCGCGGCAATCTCTTCTGCTCCCGTATCAACAACCTGAGTCTCTTCTTCTTTTTTAAAGATTCGTTTCACCCTGACAGCCCTTTCTCTTCAGCCTTCAAAAATTTGAAAATTATTAAGTTCTTTTAGCATGCAGCAATTACCATGCCTGATGCCTGATTTGAGGTGCGGCGGCCCTTTAAGAAATGATTCACAAGGGTTTTTCCCATCACCTCAAACAAAAGTAAAAGGTGAATCCGGTATGGATTGTTTCATTACGCAACACCGACATTGACAATTGCAATATCCGTAAACAGGCATGAGACAAGGCTTTAAATAATAATTTAAAATAACATTGCATTCTGCAACACGATTGGGGCCGCGAGGCCGATCCAAAGCTTGTGAAAAGCCTTGTTATGTAGGCTGTTACGGCTGTTTTGGGGAAACTGGTATGCAACTTGCTCATTATTTGCCGACAATGATGATAAACCCAATACATTTTTAAGGAGGAGAGTCGAGTATGCAGTTTTTAAATGGATTAAAGGATAGAATATTAACTCTTGGCAAAAAACACGGCAATGCGGAAAAAGCGATTAAGTTTTCCCAGCCTTGCGTTAACAGTGATGCTGATACCGATCAGTGCCTGTTATGTAGCGAAAACCAGGGAAAAAACCTGGTGGTTGCCACCCTTGAAAGCCGGTTTTCCGATGAGATGGTTGATTATGCCCTGGATATGGCAAAACGCATGGATTACGGCATTATTGCGGTAAATGCGGCCAATCTGACCCATGACGTGACCTCGTTTTTTTCCACCACCCAGGAAGAACTGTACGCCGATTATAAGGATACCGCCGGGAGAAATGTGACACCGTTCAAGGAAAAGGCTTCAGAGCTGGGCCTGAAATTTGCCCATACCACAAGCCAGGCAAATGTTGACCATGCCATTGCCGATATCACCAAGGAGTGCGGACATATTGAATTTATTATTTCCGAGAACAAGAGCCCTGCTGCGATAAGAGATGCTGCCGTCAACCAGGACCGGATTGCCCAGCGGCTTTGCGTTTATTCAGTGAATTAGGAGGTTCCTTTCATGAGTGCTCATTTTGTCATTGGTCTTAGTATCGTTTTGTTTACAGCAGTGCTGTGCTTTATCTACAGAAATGAAGGTGAATAGCACCAGCACTGAATAATAGTTAATTTTCAATGGAGTGTTTTTTTAAATGACACCTGATATGATTATGACCATGATCATCCTGGTCTTTGTTATCTGCCTCTTTGTGTTCGAATGGGTGCGGGTGGATGTGGTCGGGATAATGATGATGGTCCTTCTTCCCCTGATTGGACTGATCTCTCCCAAAGAAGCCTTTGTGGGCTTAAGTTCCAATGCTGTTTGTTCCATTATTGCCGTAATTATTATTGGTGCCGGGTTGGATAAAACCGGCGTTATGAATAAGGTGGCTAAGCCCATTCTGGCCCTGGCAGGCAAAAGCGAAGCCAAAATCATGCTTCTGGTTTCAGGCACCGTAGGCATTATTTCAAGTATGATGCAGAACATTGGGGCCGCAGCCCTGTTTTTGCCCGCCACCCAGAGAATCTCCAAGCGGGTGGGGATACCCACTTCCCGCATCCTGATGCCCATGGGGTTCTGTGCCATTATCGGCGGAACGCTTACCCTTGTGGGCGCAAGCCCGACCATTCTGCTCAATGATCTTATGGTGCTGGGCGGTGAAAAACTTGAACCTTTCGGGTTGTTTACCCAGACCCCCATCGGTGTGTGTCTGTTGATTACGGCGCTTTTATATTTTCTGATTTTTGGGCGGTTTATTCTTCCCAACGAAAGCGGCCAGGACAGCAAGGGTGCCTCAGATGTGCTCATCAATGAATACCAGGGCGTCAACAGCCTGGTCGAGTTGCATGTACCCGAAGGCACCGGGACCACAGGCCTTCTGGATGATTTAAACATTCGCCCCCGGTTTCTTGTTACGGTAATCGGCATATCTTCTCCCTCCACCAGGACCACCAACCACGTACCCCG
>JAQYWJ010000011.1:0-19829 GCA_030145005.1 Desulfobacter sp.
CCCCCCGAATTATTTAAAAAAGGAAAGCAGCGCGTGAAGGTTGGTCATGGGATGGGGCGGGCATCCCGGGATAAACAGATCCACCGGCAGGATTTTGTCCAGGCCTTCGGTGATTTCCGGGCTTCCGGTGAACGGACCGCCACTAATGGTGCATGATCCCACGGCAATGATCACCTTGGGAGCCGGAGTGGCCTCATAGGTCTGGAGCAGGGCTGTTTTCATGTTCCTGGATACGGGGCCCGTGACCACAATCCCGTCGGCATGACGGGGAGAGGCGACAAAGTTGATGCCGAACCTGGCCAGGTCAAAAAACGGCGTGGCCAAAACGTTGAGGTCCGCCTCACAGGCATTGCATCCGGCTGCTGACACCTGGCGCAGCTGCAAAGAGCGCCCAAATAGTTTTTTAAAATGCTGCTTGGCGTGCTCGGCCAAGGCCGGCAGATCGCCTGATGTTATCAGGTCTGCGCGTTCTGCCGTGGCAATTTCATAGTCATTGGTAAACTGGATCTGACCGTTGGAGTTGTTCTCGCAGGTTCCGCAAAATACGCACCGACCCATGTCGATTTTTTGATTCTGCACATCTATGGCGTCCTGGGGGCAGGATTCGGCACAGGTTTTAAGGGTTGCCATAGAAATATTATCCTGGATAACGGGTCTGCCTCGGTAGCGGGAAAATACCTTGACCTTTTCTTCGGGATATCGGTTGGTCCGGTAGCCTTGTTCAAATCTGTTTTTCAGTACATTGAGCATATGGTGTTCTCCGCTATTCTAAAGATCAAATCCGCAATAGGATAGATTGAAGCTTTTGTTGTTCAAGGGAAAATCCGATATCCCGGTATCCCTGAGGGCCATGGCCAGCCCGTTCCAGTTGTGAAAAGAGGGATCCTTGATTTTGTACCTCAGGATTTTTCCATTTTCATCGGTCAGGACAGCGTGGGAAACTTCCCCCCGCCAGGCCTCGTTCAGGGCCACGGAAAAACTTGAAGCCGGCATGTCGTTCGTTGTGCCCTCGCTGACACACTGGGTTTCCACGGGGATGGCGGCCAGGGATTCAACTATCTGAAGGGACTGAAGGATCTCGTCATACCTGACCCGGGCCCTGGCATAGACGTCACCTGTGGCTTTTTTATTTTCCGGTATGCCTATGTGCGGGTAGTGTTCCGTAGGGAAACATCGTCTTACGTCATAAGCCATGCCGCTGGCCCGGCCGGCCGGCCCCACCAGTCCGAGATGATCGGCATCTTCATGGCTCACCGCCCCGCATCCCTCAAATCGGGCCCTGACGGTGACGGCATTGAAGAGAAGTTCCAGTACATGTGTTACTTCGGGCCGAAGCTCTGCCAGTCGTTCGTTGAGCACTTTTCTGATATCATCGGACAGGGAAAACCGAACCCCTCCGGGCCGGACCAGGCCCTTGCCGAACCGGTTACCGCAAATCAAAAGGGAAAGGTTGAGAAAATCTCCTCTGATTCTGCCAAAATAGTTGGCCGGCGGCAGAAAGGCAACGTCGCCGCTTAAGGCCCCAAGATCACCGATGTGATTGGCCAGACGCTCCAGTTCCAGGGCAATGGTTCGGATGACCCGGGCCCCCTGATCCGGTTGAACCCCGGTCAGTGCCTCCAGGTTCTGGGCCATGCACAGGCTGTGGCCGATGGTGGTATCGCCTGCAATGTTTTCACCAATGATGGGAAGTCGCTTGGCCGGGACCTCCAAAAGCTGTTTTTCAATGCCCCGGTGCTGGTATCCCAGTTGGATTTCCAGATGCAGGACCCGTTCCCCGATGCAGTTGAACCTGAAATGGCCCGGCTCAATGACCCCGGCATGGACCGGTCCCACCGCCACTTCGTGGATTTCCTCGCCCGCCACCTGGTAATACTTATAATTTCCCGGGATGTCCTGGGAATAGTCATTGCCGAACACATCAGCCGCCCCTTCCGTGTAGTTGGGATGGTATCGGACCATTTTCAGCCAGGGGTGGTCCTGGGGATGGATACCGAACTGCTCTGCCATTTCCCGTTCAAACAGGTGAAAGGCTTCACAGATTCTGGTGAATGACGGATAGGGGTCCGGCACATCACAGCCGGCCACAAAAAGCTTGTCGGTCCGCAACACCGCCAAAAGTTTTAAACTGTCCTTGTTCGGGTAGGCAAAATACTGGACAATTTTTCCTCCGTTGGTCACCATATCCAGAGCCTGGCCCCGGAAGTCATCAAAAGAAAGGTGGGGAATGGCCTCCCGAGAGATTTTTTCGGCGTTTGAAATCTGTAAAAAAGCGTTGCTCATCTGAGTCCTCCGCCAATGGCAGTTACTGCATCGGATATGGTTTGATTCAATGAATCCGGGATAAAGAAACACAAGACCAGTGAAGTCAGGAGTAATAGATACTGGGGCCAGACCATGCTGGCCTTTTCTTGAATTTTGATCACCGTGTTGCATTCTTCAAAACTGATTTTCATGATCTGGTTGGCAAATCCTGCAAAAATAACGCACAGGCTCAGGATGAAAACGGTGACGGCTAGGTGGAAACCGGCCTTGAAAGCCGCGACAATAATGCAAAGTTCCCCGATAAAAAGGCCGAACGGCGGAAAGCCGGCAATCCCGATAAATCCCGCAAAAAAGGCCACAAAGGTCCGGGGCATGCCGTTGACCAGATTGCCGGTATTTTTAATCAGCCGGTCCCCGTATCCCAAAAGAATGTTGCCCGAGGAAAGAAACAAAGAGGACTTGATCAGGCTGTGGTGGAGCATGCAGATAACCGCACCGTATACCCCCAGGCCGCCCACACCGGTTCCGAATGCAATAATGCCCATATTCTCAATACTGGAATAGGCCAGCATCCGTTTGTATTCGTTCTGTTTGAGGATAAATGTGGCTGCGGCCAGAATGGATAACAGGCCGAACACCATGAGAATTCCGCCTGAAAAGTCTTCGAGTCCTGCCGCTACCATAATTTTATTGGTTTTGAAAATTCCCAGAAAAGCGCAGTTGAGCAAAACCCCTGATAAGAGCGCGGATGCAGGACTTGGGGCTTCACTGTGGGCATCAGGCAGCCAGGTGTGCATGGGCGCAAGCCCCATCTTGGTTCCGTATCCCACCAGGATAAAAACGAATCCGGCCTTAAGCCACACGGGATCCAGGGTCTTGGCCACCCCGGCCAGGGCGGAAAAAGAGATCGGCGTGCCGACATTTGCCTGGCCCATGGAAAAGGCCACCAGAACAGACCCCAAAAGGGCCATGGCAATACCCACCGAACAGATGAGAACATACTTCCAGGTTGCCTCAAGGGATGCGGTGGAGCGATGGGTGTTAATTAAAGGAGCGCTTGCCAGGGTAGTGGCCTCAATGGCGATCCACATGACCATGATATGGTCGGACAGGGTGACCATGGTCATGGTGGCCAGGAACACCAGCATGGCGCCGGTAAAAAGGCCCTCGGACTTGATCTGACTCTCTTTGAGGAAGCCCACGGTGTAAATGGAGATCAAAAAGAACAGCAGGGAGATCACCAGCAGGGAAAGCATGCCTTCGGGGGTCACTGCAAAATATTGATCGAAAATTGCCTGGGGCTGATCTCTCCACAGCATAAACGAAAGCGTTAAATGAGCCGCTCCGGTCAGTACCAGCAGGAATCGGCCAATAATTTTGGGTAGGAAAAATGCGACAAGGCCGGTAATAAAAGGGGTCAGAAATACTATTTCAACCATACTCTAATCCTTTAACGTTCTGAGCAACGCCGTATCCACGTCGTCAAAGGTCTGTTTAATATTACGGAGGATCACGGCCATGATCATGACTCCGGCCAGAACGTCCAGCAAAATACCAAATTCAACAATATGGCGGGTACCAACGGACAAGCCCGACCCTACCAGGTAAATTCCGTTTTCCATCATGATGTAGCCAATGACCATGGCAATGGCGTTTCTTCGGGCCATGAGCAGAAACATTCCCGTTACCAAAAGGGCAATGGCCGTAGGCTCCAGGAGTTTAAACCCGCTCACGGAACCGAAATCAAGGCGTCCGGAAATATAGGTTGCGCCGATAATCACCGCCAAACCGCACAAAATGGAGGCATGATAACCCACAATGGGTTCAACCACCCTCCGGATGGCTCCCTTTCTGATGGCCACAAAAATACTCAAAGGGATAATGAACCCCCGGATGACCAGGGTGGCCAGGGTAAACACCGTGCCGCCGGTACTCATATCATGACCGATGAAAAAGGGAATAATGGAAATCACGACTCCCTGGAATCCCAGCAGTTTGATCAGTATCAGGACCCGATCGGTGCCGAATGAAAACAAAACCGACAGCAGCACAAAGGATAGAATTATATCAACTGGATTGAACATCATTTTACAAACTCCAAGGTGATGATGGTTGCAAAAAAGGCCAGGGCAAAGGATGTCAGCACAAACTGGGGCACCTTGTCCATTCTGTACCTGGCAGTCACCGACTCTGTTACGCCTACGGCAACGTAGACGACCAGAAGGCCTGCGATATACATCACAATCGGGAATCCGAAAATGGCGGATTCAAAGGGAAGAATCATCCTTGAAATAATAGTGGAATAGAATATGAGCTTGCAAAAAGAACCAAGCTCAATAAGCGCAAAATCCGGGCCGCTGTGATCCAGGACCATGACTTCATGGATCATGGTCAGTTCAAGGTGGGTGGCCGGGTCATCCACCGGGACTCTGGAATTTTCAGTCAGAAGAATGATAAAAAATGAGATCACAATGAACAGCAGCGGTGCGCCTGCCGAACTCCACATGCTTTGGGTGTTGCTGCCTGCAAAATAGGCGGACAATTGCAGCTCCCCGGTGATCCGGTAAAAAAAGATCAGGATCATAAACATGGCTGCCTCGCAGATAATGGGGAAATACGCTTCTCTGGCCGCGCCCATGCCTTCAAAGGGAGAGGCTGTATCCATGGCCGCCGCAATGGTGAAAAATCGGCCAAGTCCCAGGGCATACAGGACAAAAATTACGTCTCCGTTAAAGGAAAACACGGGATCATACCCGGCAATGGGCAGGAACATGAGAGCCGTAACTGACGCAGCAAGGGAGATGACCGGACCCAGCTTAAACATAAATGTGGTGCTGTTGCTGTAAACCGATCCCTTTTTAAACAGTTTGATCAGGGTATAGTAATTGATCAAAATAGGCGGTCCCTTTTTTCCCCCGAAAAATGCCTTGATTTTAAGGATCAGGCCTGAAAAAAATGGTGCTGCCAGAATGGCTGCAAGCCAGAGTAAAATGGATTGAATCATGGAGTAGTCCTTAAAGCTATTAGCCTTTAGCTGCCGACTGCTTTCATATAAAAAACAGCAGCAATACAATTGCCAGCAAAATATATCCGATATACAGATGAATATCTCCGTGCTGCATCCACCTGAGCTTGTCAAACAGGTAAAAAACAGGACGTACAACCACATTTTTCATGTGAAGTTCTGCAATGTCATTGACATGGCTGTGGTAGTGGGTTTTTAAAGGGAACCGTCCCTTGATGGGTGGATGCTCCTCGGAAAGCGGGGCTGCAGCACTGAAAAATTCTAAAATGGACCCGGCATAGGAAGATCCCGTATACTGCATTTTAACCGTTGGCTGGGTAAAACCGCAGCCCCATGTTCCTGATTTTGTGGTCGTTTTGTTCTTGTAGTAGATTGACCGGATGCCCATGACTATCAGGACGACGACAAAAAACAGCAGGGCAGCAAAGGTGATGTTGCCGGTTATTTGACCAAAGGGTTCAACAGGGACCCGGCCATAGTCAAGACCTAGGGCCTGCACTGCCGTCAGGGCCATGTCAATGAACACCTTTGGGAACACACCGATGATCACGCAGGCTGCGGCAAGACAGCCCATGGGGACCATCATGGCCAAGCCATTTTCCTTGACATTTTCGGCGGCCTTGGTCCGGGGTTCTCCCTGGAAAACCACCCCTACTACTTTGGTAAAACAGGCCAGGGCCAGCCCGCCGATAACGGCCAGGCTGATAATTGCAAATACACTCATGGCAAAGCTGATTGATCCAACGGGGATAGCCTTGAAACTGCCCATATAGATGAAAAATTCACTGACAAATCCATTAAAGGGCGGCAGGCCGCAAATGGCCAAAGAGCCTATGATAAAAGTGGTTCCGGTAATTTTCATGCCCTTGAGCAGCCCGCCCAGGGCGTCAATGGACCGGGTGCCGGTCTGGTGCAGCACCATGCCCGCCCCCATGAACAGCAGGGATTTAAATACCGAGTGGTTGAGAACATGTAAAATGCCGCCGGCAAAGCCAAGGACCGCGACCAGGGGATTGCCCGTTGCCGCACCGATCATCCCGATGCCCAGGCCGATGAGAATGATCCCGATATTTTCCACACTGTGATAAGCCAGAAGCCGCTTGATATCATGTTGGCCCAGGGCATAAACCACCCCCAGAATTCCGGAAATCACACCGGCAATCAGGGTAATATACCCGAAAACAGGAGTATGAAAATCCAGAATCGCGTAAATCCGCAGTATCCCGTAAATGCCGGTCTTGATCATCACCCCGGACATAACCGCTGATATATGGCTGGGGGCCGCAGGATGGGCATGGGGCAGCCAGACATGAAAGGGAAAGACACCGGCCTTGGAGCCGAATCCGATAAAGGAGAGCACAAAGATCAATATTTTTACTGCTTCGGGCACACCTGCCATGGGCGCGAATTCAAAGCTGCCGGTATGGCCGTAAATCAGCCCAAATGCGGCAAGGACGAACATGGCGCCCACATGGGTAAAGACAAAGTAAAGGTAACCGGCCTTTCTGTTTTCGGCTGACTCATGGCTGTAAATCACCAGAAAAAAGGAGGACAGGGACATCATTTCCCATGAAATCATGAAACTAAGGATATTGGCGGCGGTCACCACCAGTGCCATGGAGGCGATCAGGACACTGAAGAAAAAGTAATTGACACCGGTTTTAATGCCGCCCTCTTCATTTTCCATGTAGTGGAAACTGTAAATGGCGGCCATCAGGGAAACGGCAAATATGGCGGTCAGGAAAAAAGCGGAAAGGCCGTCAACATGAAAGGAAAGAAAAAAGAGATCCAAATACCTGAAAGAGGCCGAGGCTCCGGCTGGATTTAAAAGCTTGGCTGCCGCATCAAGCAGCCCTAAAAGACATCCCCCGCTTAAAAACAACACGGCAATGACCTTTGAGAATTTTTTCTGCCGGGCAAAAACAAGAGATAAAAAACCTCCGAGCAGAATGATGAATGTGGAACTAAAAAATTGACACATACCTTCCCCAATTTATTTTCTATTTGAATTGCAGATTTCTGTCGTCAAGTTCCCCGCTGGGAAAAAACCACTGATATGTACATGCTGCTTTTCCGATTTGTCAAGAAAATTGTAACAGGCAGGGCAGCGAGTATATGGTTTCGGCATGGGCAGTCAACCAAGGGTTAAGGAACCGGCTAATTTTGTAAGCCGGCCCCTCCCCATATCAATCGTTCCTTGATTTAAGGCTTGATTCTTATGGATGGATACAATCCCTTTTGTTCCCCTGTCCGGTAAGGCTGAATAATATTATAGGAAATATTCTGGTCATCCTGGGCGTGTCCTCTGTTTTCTCCGTCCTTATATAATGCCCCGTTGTCCGAAAGGATTTTTTGTAACCGACCCTTAAAGGCATGGATAAACACAGACCCTTTTCCTGAAAAGGTCATTTGACCGATGGTCACGCTCTCCCTGACTTCGGCTAATTCATCCAAAGAGATGGTCTGGGTGGCAAGGTCTTCCGGGGATTCGATGTATCCCCATACCAAATGCTCGTTAGGAATCTCTATTGGCATACTTGGGTTGATGATGGTGTGGGGCATGACAATACAGCCTTCACCGATTTTAATCCGTGCGTCGGGTCCACCGTTTAAAAAGGAGTTGAACCCCACAAAACATTCCATGCCGATATCGGCATGGATAATCTTGCCGCCATGGGCTGTAATGCAATTACCTTCCAGGACGGAATCGATAATATAGGAATTTTCCTGTGCATTGGACCCATCCCCCATGGTTGCATTCTGAAGAAAGGATCTCTGGGCCACCAGGACGTTTTCACCAATACGGGTTTTTCCCTTGATTACGGCATATCGGTTGATTGCAGAACTATCCGGGGTTTCAAAGGGCTCTAAGTGCATGACCTTAAATAACCGTTCGAATTCCTGATCCAGCGACCTGACAAAATCGTAAATTACCCCCCGGGGCTGATGAGCATCATTCACCCCTACAAAATTATCAAGAATGTTTTTCTTAAACTTGTATCTAAACTCAAAATGGGGGCTCTTGATCCAGACGGTGCCCGGATTGATTTCCCGATGAAAAAGTTCTCCAACCTGAACATAGGAAAATTCTCCTACGATACACGAATGCAGGTTCATTAAATCCACGGTGGAAAAGGCACCTAGGAAACAGCCTTCCAGGGTAGATCCATGTATGTTGGCGTAGTGGGCGGAAATAGTGTTCCGGATAATAAACTCTTCGGGACTTTCAGGGTTGTGGGAATTGCTGTGGACCAGGGTTTTATAAAGCAGGCTGTCCAGAATTGAAATCATTTCATCCTCAACCAGGGGAATGTTCTTGGCTGATTTTATGCAGTCGCCTTTTCTTTTAAGTTCATCTCCCCTGATATCGCTCTTATAAATAGCGGACCGTCCCACATGACATTTCCCTAAAAAATAACTGCCTGCGATATTGGAATTTTTAAAATTAAAATAAAGGGGGTGGCGGGAGGTAATGCCGTAAAAAGCGTAGAACTTGATCATTTTTTCATGATCAAGGGCATGGTTGACAAAGGGCTCCGTGTCGAACTCGAACTCCTCTAAATTAACGTTTACGCGGCTGATAATCCGATCGTTGAGTTTCTGTAACTGGCTCATATTGTATCCTGTCTTTTAAGTTGTCATTTTCAGGATTTTCCTACTCATTAGCGAAAATCCAGGGTTTCGGCCTTAAGGGGCATGTTCGTAATTCAATTTAAAATCCTTAATGTTAAAACAGTTTAAAACAAAATCCATACCATAGAAATTATCAAGTGACAATGTTTTTGGAAATACCTTCCTGAACCTGCCGACTGATAGGAAGACGCTTTTTGCTCCCAAAAGAAAGTTAATTAAGTTTTGGCTTAGAGTAACTGAGAGATGGTCATTAACAACTTGCCTTGCATTTAATATTGTTTTTTTGATTACATCTGCTCCGAGCGAACCCTTGCAGGCCATCCGCCACTGCCGGAGGTACGCCTGCACCCTGCTGAGGCTGAAAAAAAGGGCCTTACAGACGGCCGGCCTGTAATGGTCAAAAGCCCTATAGGAAGCTTGAAAGCCCTGCTTCGCACTGATGCATCCACAAGGCGGGACTGCCTGATCACCGAACGCGGCGGGTGGATCAAAGCCGGCCATGGGTTGAACAGGCTCACAGCCGAAATGGTCAGCACGGTGGGTAATGGGACGCCCTATTACGATACCCGGGTTACGCTCTCTACAGCGTAAAGGATTCGGGAAAAACGAATGCCGCAAAAAGTTGCTCTGAAAAATTGAAACTATCGTTTCCAGAATTCGGGGACCAGAAGTATAATCACAGTATAAATTTCCAGTCTTCCTGCCAGCATGCACCAGGACAAAAGCCATTTGCCGGCTTGGGGCAGGTGTGCAAAGTTTTCCGCCGGTCCCACTGTGCCGAAACCCGGGCCGATGTTGCCGATGCACGAGGCCACGGCGCCTAAAGAGGTCAACAGATCCACACCCAGTGAGGATAGAAGAGTGGTGGCTATGACAAGAATCAGGATATATAAGACGATGAATCCCAGGATGGAGCGCAGCAGTTCTTCGGGAATCAGGGTGTTGTTCAGTTTGATATGGCTGACACTTCGGGGATGGATCAGCTTGAACAGTTCCCGGTAGCAGTATTTAATGCAGACGATAATCCTGGCACACTTCATGCCGCCGCCCGTAGAGCCGGCACTGGCACCCATGAACATGCCAAAGAACAAAAGAACCTGGGACAGGCCCGGGAATAATTCATAATCAGCCGTGGCATAGCCTGTGGTGGTGACAATGGAAACCACCTGGAATATGGCGAACCTGAAGGCTTTGGAGAAGCTGTCATACAATGGGCCCCAGGTGTTCAGTGTGATTATCAGGGTGCCCACGAGCACTGCGCACAGAAAAAATCGGCATTCAGCGTCTTTCCAGAATGCAAGACCATTGCCCCGCAAAATTTGGTAATGCAGAGAAAAGTTGATCCCTGCAAGCAGCATAAATATGGTAATTGTATAGTCAAAATAGGCGGAATCATAGTGGGCAATGGAAAGATTTTTAGGTGAAAATCCACCGGTGGGCAGCGTGGTCAGGGCGTGGCAGACCGACTCAAACAGATCCATTCCCCCGAAATAAAGGAAGAGGATGAGCAGCAAAGTCATGCCTGCATACACAATCCAAAGAATTTTGGCGGAATCAGATAACCGGGGGGTAAGTTTGTCAGGTACCGGACTTGGCACCTCGGCTTTATATAGCTGGATGCCGCCCACCCCTAGGAACGGCAGAATAGCCAGGGAAAGAACAATGATGCCCATGCCGCCCAGCCATTGGATCAGGCTTCGCCAAAGCAAAAGACTGGGAGCTGCCCCTTCAATGTTGGTCATCACCGATGAGCCTGTGGTGGTGAATCCGGACACGGATTCAAAAAAGGCATCTGTATACGTAGAAAAATCCGGGGCCAGAAAAAAGGGCAGGGCCCCGAAAAGACCAATGCCAAGCCATCCTAATGCCACAACGGCGATGCCTTCCCGTTGGTTAATGTAGTCATGGCTTCCGGCCTTTTTTGAGATAAAAATCATTATCGCGCCCATAATTGTGGTCACCGCCATGGCCGTGAGGTGGCCTTGATGGGCCCCGTCCTTGAAAAACAGGCTGCAGCCCAAAGGCAGTACCATGGAAAGTCCCAGTACAAAAAGAAGGACGCCGATGATCCGTATGATAAAGGGCCAGCGCATCAGAAAAAACCAAGCTTTACAGTGAGCATTTTTTCTAATTTTTTCACTGCTGCCTGGATCGCAAATAAAATGATTCGGTCCCCTGCCTGTACCCGGTTGTCACCCATGGGGATAATGATTTCGTCCTGGCGGATGATACAGACAAGCAGGGTCCCTTTGGGAAAAGAGATATCCCTGATAGGCCCCTTGGTGATGGCCGAGGATGCCAGTGCAACCGCTTCAATAAATTCTCCCTGTTCACCGAAAATGGAGATGTCCGAAATCACATTGCCCTGGCGTATATCCTGCAGGATTGAGGAAACAGCCGATACCCTGGGGCTGACAACTTTTTCAATGCCGATGGTGGACAATAGAGGATAATAGCTTGCCTTACTGATGCGGGTGATGGTGTTGTCCACACCCATATTCTTTGCCAAAAGGGAGACAAGTATATTGGTTTCATCGTCATTGGTCACCGAGACCACCGCATCCATTTGATTGATATTTTCTTCCATGAACAGCTTTTGGTCTCCGCCGTCACCGTGGAGCACCACGGTTTTCCCCATTTGCATGGAAAGATCGTTGCATCGGTCCATACTGGACTCAACGATCTTGACCTGAATATTGTCTTGCTCAAGAGACTGGCTAAGTTTGAAACCGATGCGTCCGCCGCCCACGATAAGCACTTTTTTGACCGGCCTGACCGTTACCCCTAAAAGGTCCAGAGTTTTTTCAAGCTTTTGGGTGTCACATACAAAATAGATCAGATCCCCTGCCATGGGTTTATTTTTGCCCCTGGGTACAATGACTTTATTGTCCCGGATAATGGCGGCAATCAAAGGCCGTTCCTGCCCAAAGACATTATGGAAATCTGCCAGTTCCATTCCGGCGATGGGAGAAGTTTCAGAAAGCCGCATACCTACATATTTGACTCGACCGTTAACAAACTCCCCCTTGTCCACGGCACCTGGAATGGTCATCAGTTTTCTAATGGTTTTGACAACCTCGGCTTCGGGGTTGATGATGTTGTCAATGTGCGGGGCTTCATTTTTAAGGCTGGTATGAAAAGGGATAAACCCTTCATTGCGCAAACGGACCAGTTTTCTGGTCATGGGCGAAATCTGGTTGGCGATCAGGCAGGATACAATATTGATTTCATCACTGTCTGTGACGGCTAAAAGGATATCCGCTCCAACAACTCCGGCCTCCCGCAGGGTATCAGGGTTACTGCCTGACCCTGTTACGACCTTGACATCCAGGTCTTCAGCAATTTTTCTGGTGGCATGTGCGTCCACATCAACCATCACGACATGCTTGCTTTCAAGGGCCAACCGACCGGCAATGTTGTAACCCACACCCCCGGCACCGATTATCACTATTTTCAAAAGAAAACTCCTGGTTCAATATCAAGAATATAGACTGGCCTATCATTGAGCCGGTTTTTACTATATTTGGCAGGGAACTGTCAACATAACCGGTGCTGACAACGGCAAAGCCCCGGTTCATCAGGGAAAATGAACCGGGGCTTTGAATTGTTTAATTTAAGAATATTAAAAGTGCCTTAGTGGCTGGACTGAAATCCCTTGTTTGGCGCAAAGTTGCCCAGATGCAAGGCGCAGAAAAATTTGTAACCGGAGCAACCTGGAAGGTTGTGAGGATTGCAAATTTTTCTGCAACGCCGCAGATGGGTGACTTTTCGTTCAAACATTAAACCGTTGTGATGGGCATCCCCATGATTTTCCACAGAAATATGGACAATGCGACAATCACCATCAGGATGATGGAAGCAGGAATGCCGTACATGAAAAATTCACCTGTGGAAAACTGTTTGGAGTCGTAGGCAATGGCGTTGGGGGCTGCGCCCACCAGCAGTAAAAATGGCATACCGGCCGTTACAAGGGACGCAAACAGGATGACTTCCGGTGCCACATTAAGGTAGGGGGCAATAACCAGTGCCACGGGCAGGGATATGGCAATGGCCGCCACGTTCATGATGAAGTTGGTCATGATCATGACAAAAAATGCGATGCTTAAAATGAACACAAAGTAATTGGCCTTCTGGAACATGGTCAGCCAGTTGATGGCAAGCCATTCTGCAGCCCCTGTTTCCCACAGGCAGAAGCCGATACTCATGGCACCGCCAAACAAAAGAATGATATTCCAGGGAATCGTCTCAAGATCTTTGATGTCAAGAATATTGAAAATAAAGAATAAAACAGTTGCCACAAGCATGATCGCATTTTTGTCCAGGTTGGATATGGCAGGAATGAACTGTTTTACGGACATGATGGCGATGGCCATAAAGATGATGCCGCCGGCCAGTATCTCCTGTTTTGTGATGCCACCCATAGCTTTTTCCAGTGATTTTGCCTTTTCCTTGATGCCTGGGATGGTCTTTTTCTCAGGTTTGCAGAAAATCATGAAAAATCCCCAGAGGATAAAGGTCATGGCCCAGCCCACAGGGAACATGTAATAGCTAAGCTCGAAAAAGGATATATCCCGGCCCACAATGTCTTTAAAGAAGCCGATGGCCACTGCGCCCCTGGCCGCACCTAAAAGCGTGACAATAGAACCGGCGCCTGCCACAAATGCCATGCCCATGAACAGTCCCTTACCGAATTTGGTGGGACCGGGCTCATCTGTATACATCGCGTAGATGGTCATCAAAAGCGGAAACATGGTGGCTGCCACAGCAGTATGGGCCATAATATGGGTTAATGCCGCTGTGACCACAAAGCAGCCCAGGTAAATCATGCTGGTTTTTTCCCCCACAACGGCAAGCATTTTGTAAGCCAGTCGCTTGGTTAAACCTGTTTTGGTAAACACCATGCCGATGACCAGGGATCCGAAGATAAACAGGACCGACGGGGTCATGAAATCTTTCAGGGCTTCCTTGGCTGTACGGACCGTAAAAAGTACCTGAAACGCGCCTAATGCCAGACTGGTCACGCCGATGGGCACCACTTCAAATACCCACCAGGTGCCGGCCAGAAGAAAGATAGCGAGCGCACCTTTGCCCTGGGCACTCAACATAAAATGTTTTCCGGTAGGATCCACAGCATCCGGCCATGCCGGAGAAAAATTAACAATAGCGAACAGGGTTAGGCCGATTAGAATAAACAGGATTCTTTTCCAATCCAGTTGTGTTTTTGCTGCATCTACATTTCCAGTTGTCATTTGGGTCTCTCTCTCCTTTGGGTTAATGAATCATTGCTTCATTTGAATTTTGTTTTTATTAGCATTTCTAATATTTTTCAACTCTTTGTTTTATCAAGTTTTCCGTTTAAACGGAGCGGTCAAGTTCAAATTGCGAACGATGCCGCCTTTGTAGAAGTTAGGGCCTATTTTCGTTTTAACGGATTTTACGCCGGGCACCGCACGGGCGAGATCCATGATTTCCTTTTGTGCCCGGGCAAGGTTCATCACTTTTCTGTCCAGCGTAACCAGCACATGGCCCGAATCAGATTCAATGATCATGTGGTGTCCAAGGCCGGCTAAGGCTGCATCAACCCTGGAACTGATATTAAAATCAACAGCATGCATATTTTTATCGGCATTTCCTGTTGGGCCTGGGATATCTGATTGTATTTTTTCGAGGGCCTGGTTAACCTCTTCCTTGGTCATATCATGTGCTGTCGCATCAATTTTTTTCCATTCCAGAACCATATCATGCCGTGCGGGATCCCACAGGGAGTCTAAATTTAACTGGGCAGCAAATCGCTTTTCCCTGTGGTCAGACCGGGCAATGGCATTGGTGGCAGCCTGGCTGGATAACTTGTCTAAGGCCATGGCCCTTTGCCTGCGGACCTGCATAGGTGTTGCCGACACGATTCTGTAAATGCCGGAAACAGATGCGGGAATCAAGTGGGATAAAACACCTGAAAAAAGGCAGGGGCCGCTTAAAATATTTTGGGATATCTGTACCTTCAGTGCGGCCAGGCATTTTTTTCTGTCGTGGGTAAAATTGTCAAAGGGGATGTGTCTGCACTGGATGGACCTGAAAATAAGGTCTGTTTTCAGATCATGTGCCTGGCCGGTTTGTTTTACCAGTACCGGATCTTCATATACAGTGCATTGATATAAGGCAGATAATGCATCAAGGAATCGGTAAGGGGAGGCATATATACCGCATGTAATGGCAATCAGGGTCATGTTCTCTAATCTGCTCAGTCAGGTTTCAGGTTAATAACTAAAATCAGAGTCACAATTAGCAAGGAGCATGCCATATTTAGAATTTGTTTGTAAAACGAATGGTTAGGTTTTTAGGGGAAAAGAAAAGAATTGGAATAAAACAATATGAAACAAAATGAACGCTACGTTTTGAAACATTTTAAGACATTATATTAAATTGCCTTCAACCATGCGGGTGAAAAGGATGTCTCCTGAGTTCAGGGTCTGGGCCTGCCATCGCTCAAAGGCATGGATCCAGGCGCCGGATACCCCGTCAAATACCTCAAGCTTTTTCCATTTTAGAAATTCATAATATTCATCTTCAATGGCACCGCAGATAAGTGTGTTGATTTCTTGGGCCAGAAGGGTATGGCACAGTTCATCCGAGGAAGATCTGGGCAGCACAATAATTTTTTTGTCTTGGATGCCGGAGAATTTAGCTGTTGTCAGAATGATGACTTCAGTGGTCAGGTCAAACCTGGGTACAATCTCTTCACCAAGTATAGGGATGGCTATTTTATGCAATATCATAATTTTATTCTATTCCAATGCCTGAATTGAAACCCGTGTTTGGACGGCTCGTCAGAGGGGCGCATGCCCACAAAGTTGCCCAGATGCAACGCCGCAGATGGGTGACTTTTCGTTCAAACACTATTCTATTTGATACGCCTTAATTTTTCGCCATAAAGTGCTGCGGCTCATGCCAAGGATTTGCGCGGCTTTATTTTTTTTGCCCCGGGAAGTTTTCAAAGCATCCATAATCATCTGCCGCTCCACCGAGGGCCAGGTTTGTCCGGTTTCTTCCGGTTGGGGGGGGGGAGAAATCGGCAGTTGTTCCGATTGGGTGTTTGGGACATCCTCTGCTGCCGGCATCTTTGAAACCCTTTGCACAGGTTCGTGATCCAGAATATAGGCCGGCAGGTTATCCGCTTCGATTCTGGTGCCCTGGACCACATTCACCGCATACTCCATGATATTTTTCAGTTCCCGGATATTTCCCTCATAGGTGTAATTCAATAAAACAGACAGGGCCGTTTCAGAAAAACCATTGATTTTTTTACCCTGTTTTTTTGTGTAGTAGTTCAGGAAATGGTCAAGCAGAAGGCGGATGTCTGCACCCCGTTCCCGTAAGGGCGGCAGATGTACCCTGGCCACATTCAGACGGAACAGCAGATCTTTTCTGAATTTACCAATGGATACCATATATTCAAGGTCGCGGTGGGTGGCGGCAATAATTCTTACATTGGCGTTGAATCCCTTGGTGGCACCTAACGGATAAATGATCCTGTCATCGAGAAATGTGAGCAGTTTAACCTGCAGGGGCAGGGGCAGGTCTCCGATTTCCGTTAAGAAAATAGTGCCGTTGTGTGCCAGCTTGAACCGGCCGGGTTTGTTTTCCACAGCGCCGGTGAACGCCCCTTTCATATGACCGAAAATTTCGGATTCCAAAAGGGTTGCGGGCAGTGCGCCGCAGTTGATTTTAATAAACGGACCGCCTGCGCGCTGGGATGTCTGGTGTACGGCTTCTGCCACGAGGTCCTTGCCCGTGCCCGTTTCCCCGGTGATCAGGATAGAGGCATCACTTTGGGCAAGCATGGGAAGGGTTTGAAAGATCTTTTCCATTTTCCGGCTTCGGCCGATGATATTGGCAAAACTGTAGGCCACGTTTTTTTCAGGGTCATTGGTGGCACTGCTTCTCAAATCCTCAATGGTTTCCATATAACCTGTGAAATGACCATGGGTATCCATGATTTGTGCGGTGGTAATGCGCACAGGCAGTTTCTGGCGGTCTGTATTGATAATATCGCTGGTGCAGGATATGGACCGGTTTTTGCGGTGGGTGGCAAGGACCGGACAGTTGATGATGCATGCAGAACTTCGCAGGACATTTTTGCAGGGAATGCCCCTGGCCATATCCAGTGAAAACCCTGTCAGTGCCTGGAAAAATCGGTTAAGATGAACCACTCGCAAATCCTTGTCCATCACTAGGATGCCTAAGGGGATTTCATCCAGAATATGGACAAAATCCAGAGGCGATCGCATTAACTGATGAATTTCAGGAAATAAGTTCATCCTTGAGCGGTTTTCTTTTTTTTAAAGTAGTTTCAAGTGCCAGTTCCAGGTGCCTGGACGTGGCTTCATCCGGATGCCTTTAGGTATATTTTCAAACAGATTCACGAGCATGACAAAGCCTGCCTGTTTTAATTCCCCGGTTTTGGATGACAGGTCCAGGGGCCAGTTGGGGAACGTGTGGTAGGTCGCATTGTACTTGCTGGTCCAGGCGACTTCTCCCATGGGACTGGTAAAGCCTTTACCAAGATCCAGATCCGGGGCCGCAATCCTTGATATGGCCAAGGGCCAGTTAGCCCGGCAGACCGCGCCCAAAGGTAGACAGCAGCGTCCCGGCAAGGACAAAAGGGTCCGGCTCCCCAGTTCCGGACTTACAATGGCCCCGGAAAACCCTTTGCTCTTCAACATTTCCACTGCAAGGCAATTGGTGATATTGCAAAAGGGCCCTGCCCAGATGTTGAGTCTTTGGGGATTATCAAACAGGGTTATCTGCCAGGGGGAATTAAGCACAAAATTTTTTGCACCTTTTTTTAATGCGGTTTTTATATAGTTTTGACAGATTTTTTCCTCATCGGGAAAAAGCACAGGATCCAGCCACAACCAGGTATGAGCGTGGGCTTTGATTCCATAGCTGTTTGCAGAAATCCAGAAACCTGTGTCGTTGCGTGTTTTTAAGACCGGTGGTTTCTTTCTGAAAACATCCATTTCATATATATCAGGCTGTTTTTTCCTTCTATGACCACTTGTTTGGCTTGATGATTTTACTCTGCCCCCTGCATTTTTGTGGGTAACGGACAGGTTTGACGGCTTGATCGTTACCTTGGAAATTTCACCAAGTTCGGCACCAAGGCGTGATAATTTTGATTCCAGTTCCCGTCCCCTGCGGTCAATAATAAAAACAGAGGTTCCTTTTTTGATACGCTTGCCTTTTTGGGAAGATAAAAAATATTTTCCTTTTTTAGGGATAGCCCGGGTCACCTTCTGGATTTGGTGAAAGATCTCTTCTTCATATCCGATGCGTAAAAGATCCCCCGGCAGAAGCGCCTCCCTTGAAATAAAATATGGATTTTCAGGATTTTTTATCCGGCCTAAAAATAGTCCGGAGCCCGTTTCAGACCCATGATCCAGAGGATTTGATACCCGATGGGATAAAAGGTTGTAATGGCTGCCCTGTCTTCCCAACGCATACGCTAAAAACGACAAAGCCTGTTTTTTTTGGTCCGGCGCATCCCTGAGCAGTTTATAAGCCATTACCGTGTAGTAAACATAATGGGGGCTTTTTTTTCTGCCTTCAATTTTCCAGGTACTGATGTTGGGGATTTCCTTGAGCACCTTGGCCAGTACATCCGCTGACAGATCCATGCATGAGAAGTACCGGGCCTTTTTCCCATTTTGCTCATACAGGCGCCGGCAGGGCTGAACGCAACGGCCCCGCAGCGCACTTTTTCCGCCAAACCAGGAACTCCAGTAACACCGGCCTGATACGGAGTAGCAAAGCGCCCCATGGACAAACACCTCTAAATCCATGGTCCCGGGGACCGCCGCCGCCATGGCCCTGATTTCATCAAGGTTGAATTCTCTGGGCAGCACCACCCGGGAAAAGCCCGCTTTTTGAGCAGCCTCAAGTCCGGCAGGATGGGTGCAGTTGCCCAGGGTGGACAGATGGAGTTTGCCTTTGAATCCTGCCTGCCCGGCAAGACTGACCATGGCAGTATCCTGAATAATCAGGGCATCGACATCCGCATACCGGGTAAGCTTGTCAAGAATACGAAGTACCTTGTCGGTTTCGGATTCCTTAATGATAGAGTTAAAGGCAACATATACCTGAACCCCTTTTGAATGGGCAAACTTGGTCAGTCTTGCCAATTCTTCAATGGAAAAATTGCCGGCTTCCATGCGGGCTGAAAATATTTTAAGGCCGCAGTAAATTGCGTCTGCACCAGCTGCTATTGCAGCAAGAAAAGAGTGAATATCCCCGGCAGGTGCCAGAATTATTGGTGGTTTTAATGGTTGACAGGTCATAAGGCCCTTCATGCCCAGGTATGGGTAAATAGTTTGTGCCCGACCGAAACCCGTAAATTTTGCCGATTACTTCGTTGGGCGCAAATTTTAATCCTCGAAATACTCAATGTATTCCTCCGGTTAAAATTTGCGCCCGCCTTGTACTCGACAAAATTTCCAAGTTCTCGTTCAGACACTAGTTTATATGAAAGTCCCAATAAGTTATTAAATTACTTTCATGTTTTGTTTTGGGTTGAGCCTGGGTGTCGATAGACCAGGTCAGCCCATGGCTGTTATTTCATATTGCAATTTCAAGTAATAATGTCAGAATAGCATTTTTTGACTGTAAAAGCAGTCCTGGTAAACATTCAAAAGATTATGGCAAAACAATGAGGAGAGCAAGTGTTTGCAATTCATGATGAAAACGGTTATGTCGTGCCCGTGGAAGGCATTGAGATGAAAACCCTGGTGTATGGGGAGAAGACGCTTCTGGTCCGGTTTAAAATGACCAAAGGGGCTCTGCTGCCCTCCCACACCCATCCCCACGAGCAGACCGGATATCTTGTTTCCGGCCGCATCAATCTTTACATTGG
>JAQYWJ010000011.1:19929-22484 GCA_030145005.1 Desulfobacter sp.
TGGTGTATGGGGAGAAGACGCTTCTGGTCCGGTTTAAAATGACCAAAGGGGCTCTGCTGCCCTCCCACACCCATCCCCACGAGCAGACCGGATATCTTGTTTCCGGCCGCATCAATCTTTACATTGGGCATGAATGCCGCAATGCCGGCCCCGGAGATTCCTGGTGCATTGAGTCCGGGGTCGAGCACCGTGCTGAAGTCCTGGAAGACAGCGTTGCCATTGAGGTTTTTTCACCGGTACGGGAAGATTACCTGCCGGTAACCTGATGAATATGAATCCGTGAGCCCTTACGCGTCAGGCATGCATATTTTACAAGGTTTGTAGCCCTGGGCTTCAGCCTCTTCCTTTGTGGTAAAATCCATGCTGCAGTTTTTACCACTGGCAAAATTACACGTCACGCTGTGGAAAACCAGGGTTTCAATATTTCCTTTAAATTGAACGCTTTCATCTGCCGGTGCCTCCGCTTCGGGTACTAAGGATTCAGCAGGCTGCCGGGTCAAAGTTGAGGGGCTTGCAGAGTCTTGCTGTATTTCCGGTTCCGGTTGCTCATCTGGTTTGTTTGTACTCTTTTCTTCTGGTTTTTCGATTGGTTCCGGTGTCGGTTTGATATCTTGCTTGTCGAGGACAGGTTCACTTTCTTTTTCTGAGTTTCCGGCGTTTTCTTCTATTGTTTTCGTAGGTTGTCTCTCAGGTGGTTCAATCTCTGTCTCACTGTTGTTTGACTGTTTGAGTTCCTTGATGCCAAAATATACTGCAATGGCACCGCCAAGGATCATCAATACAGGAATCAGTCCTGCCGAAAAATTTAAAAAATTAAAAAAAGTTAACGAAAAAGCAGGTACACCAATAAGTAGTACCAAGGCACCGATGATAAATTTTTTCATCAATCCTCCAGAAGGAAACCCCGTCCTTTAGGTCGGGTAGGAATTTTGGATTACAGGAGATCCCCCGGGCTACAGGGTTGCTGTAACCCGGAAAAAATCCACACTTACCTACTACCAAAATACGGCTTACGCCGTTCACCGCCGAAGCGGGTTGCGGTTCTGCTTTGGCATTGACAGAACTCTCCCCTCGGGACTGTTGCATAGCGGCTGTATTCCCGGACCCGTTTCGTCCGTCCCCTGTAGGTTGTCTGCAACCCGGGATTCAAGAGGGCGGAACTGAGGAAGCATCCCGCCGTTGGTCTTTAGCTCTCTATGCAACTGCTAATGTTCTCCTTTAAACTGACTTACCATTATCTTTGAACATTCCCCTGGTCAACCGTTGGCTTTTACCAAGCCTGCCCTTTAGGGCCGGGTAGTTGACACATCCGCTCCATAGAGTGTCTAGTCAGCATTAATTAAGGATCAAGATTTAAGCCCCAGGGCCGTATGCTACCCTTTTTAGAGTGAAAATTGCCGTATTGTCAAGGCAATGGCGTAAAAATTGACAATTATCGACATTGAAATGATTCATTTTCCCTTATGACACAGTCAGGATAAAGTAACAGACCGGCAGAAAATATAGAACACCCCGTACCATGGGAGAAAATTTTTTTTGTCCCGTAAACACCACAATACATAATCCTGCAAACACAGAAGCTCCCCTGAACCCCATGGAAAGATAACTCCAGCGCAAAATCGTTGTACTAAATCCAGCCAGAACAACTGTCCCTGAAAGAATCAGGACCGCAATTGTGCACAGCCTGACAATGGTTAGGCTGTGATCCGGTTTTTTTGTAAACAAGCGTCGAATTCCATCCATATAAATGTTGGTGGTCACACCAAGGATAAGGCCTGCGCCGGTACCCAGAACTGCCAGAAGAAGTACGGCAGAGCAAAAAGCGGCTATTGCCGGGGGCAGGGTGTATTGAAAGAAAAAGGGTAATGCCTGGGCACTGTTGCCTTCAAGTTCCGGGTAGTTGGCTCTGAGAAAAAGCCCAACAATAATACCTAAAATTCCGATGGGAGGAATGACAATGGCAGTAAGAAATGCACCATTCCTGGCCTCCCGTATGGTTTTAGCTGAAAAAATGGCCTGCAAATAAATTTGTGTGGATAAGACACCTGTGATCATGGAGACAATATCGATGGTCGTTGTTCCTATACCATTTGAAAAAAAATTTAAAAAATCAGTGTCTTTGGGTAATTGGGCTACAATACCGGTGAGCCCTCCTCCTTTGATAAGCGCAATGACTGCACACACAATCATGATGGCGTACAGCAGGAAAAATTTGATTTTTCCCACCATACCGGCACCGGAGATCCCGCCTGAAATGACAAAAAATCCCATAAGTACCATGGTAATGAGTAAAGAGACCGGCAACGGGAAGTGGAATACCGAGTTCAAAATAGCCATGGCTGCCAGGTACTGGGCAATGATATGGATAAACATGCCGCAGGAATTGAGCATGGAACAATAATACTGAAAGCCGTGGCCAAAGTATCTGCCGAGCAGTTCGGAAACTGTTGTGACCTGCTCCCGTCTTAATGCTGCGGCAAAAAAACATCCCAGGATAAAGCAGGAGATACCGCTGCCCAGGGTAAAAATCCAGGCGCTGACGCCATGATCGTAGG
>JAQYWJ010000142.1 GCA_030145005.1 Desulfobacter sp.
CGGTTCGGTCCGATGGTTAACCGGAAAAATCCAAGGATCCTGTAAATGATTCCAATGAGGAATACTGCCGACGCAATAAAAAGACTCCAAGTATAAAGCACTGTTCCAATCCAATCCAAAATTGTCAAAATACAAAAATTAAAAAGTAATATTTTTATTGTAACTAATCCGAAATGTCAAGCCTGTTTTTAGCAATTTCAAATCTGGCAAATATGATTTCGGCCAACGAGATTTCAATATGTTACGACATGCTTGAGTAGGAATGGGGATTTTGAAAAATCAGTGTGAAAACCGTACCTTTCCCGGGGATGGATTCAAAATCAATCATGCCGTCATAGGTATCAACAATCCTGTGAATAATTGAAAGCCCAAGTCCAGTCCCATCACTTTTAGTGGTGAAGAACGGATCAAAAACATGGGGGGCATTTTTTTTGTCAATGCCCAGACCTGTATCCTGAATGGTCAGGTAAATGCGTTTGTGTCTTGGTGAATACAAGGATATTGTAATTTTTCCTTTCCCTTCAATGGATTCAGCTGCGTTTTTAATCAGATTCCATAAAATCTGCTGCAGATGAACCGTATCCATGTACACATACAGATTTCTTTCAAGCCGGGTAATAATATTGATTCTGGCATGCCAGTCCGGTGTATTGTCAAACAGGGTTTTTACATCATCAATTGCCTTGGAAAGATCAATTAATTCTGCGTTGGTCCGGCCGGGTTTTGAAATCAGTCGAATATCGGTCACGATCTGTCTGAGGCGATCTGTTTCCCTTAAAATAATCTGCATCAGTTTGTCATTTTCCCCTGTTGGTGCCATTTCTTCTCTTAGCATCTGTATGGAGCCTGACAAAGAAGCCAGAGGGTTTTTAACCTCATGGGCAATGCCTGACACGATTTCATCCACAGCCGCCATTTTTTCCACACGCTTTAAATGTTCCTGGGCAATTTTAAGGTCTTTTCTGGCTGTTTTAAGCTGCAAAGAGAGAATGCCGCTTAACGCTGCCGTGGCAAAAAAGGCTGAAATGGTGATCACAATCCGGTACAGGATATGGTGCTGGTCCACCACCAGGGCAAGGGTTTGGTTTTCCGACAAAGGGGTAATGATTTTAAGATACTCAAGCTCAATGAGAAAACCATATTGAAAGCTTGACGCCAAAGCCACTGAAAAGCTGCCCCGGGCAAACAGCAGCATGGCGGCATAGATGATGACCAAAAGATATAAAAATGTGAAAATACTGTGGTAGCACCCGGTGACAAAAACAATGGCTGTAACGATAAAAGTATCGATAATAATCTGGGTATAGGCAAGGACATGCAGATATTTTTTTTTGCAAAGCCAGGTAAAATAAACCAGAGACAGACCAAGGATGGTGCCGGAAATTTTGTAAAGGGACAAAAAGGATTGATCCCTTTGTCCGGCCAGGTCGGTATCGGAAAAAAAAAGGGTGGAAAATATCAGTACCAGGGCAAATACAGCCCTGGCCAGAACAACCCACTTGATCTGAATGAACAGTTCCCGGGTCCGTCGGAATAAAAAATCCGGGCTATCCAACTGCGCTGGCCATTGAAAAAATCGGCAGGTACATGGCAATAACAAGACCGCCGACCACAACACCTAAAAATACAAGCATGAAGGGCTCGATCATATCGGTCAAATTTTTTACGGCCTGGTCCACTTCATCATCATAAAAATCTGCTATTTTGGTCATCATTACATCCAAGGCACCTGTGGATTCACCCACTGCGATCATTGAGCAGACCATGGATGGAAACACCCCGCTCTCCAGCAAAGGATCTGCCATGGACCGGCCTTCGGAAATGCCGACCTTGACATCTGATATGGCAAATTCAATAATTTTATTACCGGCGGTTTTACCCACAATGTCCAGGGCCTCAAGAATGGATACCCCGGACGATATCATGGTAGCTGTGGTGCGGGTAAATTTTGCCACGGCCACCTTTCGGATCAAAATGCCGATGACAGGCAGACGTAAAAACATGTCATCAAGAAAAATTCGACCCTTTTTTGATTTATACGTTTGTCTGAAAAGAAAAACTGCGCCAATCAATCCCAGGATCATCCATCCTATATGCCCCACCACAAAATTGCTTAGGGTCACAACCATCTGGGTAGGGATGGGCAGCGCCGAGCCCATGTCGGCAAACATTTTTTCAAATACCGGTATAACAAAGACAAGGATCACGCCTACCACAATAACTGCTACAGCCAGGGTAATGCCCGGATAAGTCATAGCCCCCTTGACCTGCTTTTTGAGTTTTGCCATTTTTTCGGCATAGGCTGACAAACGCTGTAAAATGACATCAAGAATACCGCCGGCCTCCCCGGCGGAAATCATGTTGATAAAAAGTTCGTTAAAGGTTTTTGGATGTTTTTTCAGTGCATCGGCAAAGGTCTCTCCGGACTCAACAGATTCTTTAATATGCTTAAGCTGCTTTTTAAATGTGGGATTTTCCTGCTGGGAATACAAAATCTCCAAGCATTGCAGAAGTGGCAGCCCCGCATCAATCATGGTGGAAAACTGTCGTGCAAAAATGATGATGTCGCTCTCTTTTACCTTAGGCGCAAGAAAGGAAATATTCTCAAACAGGTCTTTAGGCTTTTTCCTGACTCTTGTCGGGGTTATTTTGCGACGTTCCAGGCTGGTCCTTACCTGTTCCGGTGTCTCAGCTTCCATTTCCCCTTTAATTTTTCTGCCTTTGGGATTCTTTCCCTTCCACTCGTAAATGACTGCCATGATCATTCCTTCATATTTTTAAGATGATAGTGGCCGTCCAGTGCCGACCATTAGTTTGCGATGTAAACCCAGGGCTTGTCAGAACATTGTAAATTCAATGCGGATATACTATATAAATTTGCAAAGTGCATTTCAACAGGAGTTATTCGGTGCCCCCAAAAAAACAGGAAATTTCCCCCAAAACGGTCATAACCAGCCATGTAAATTCTGATTTTGATGCCATTGGGGCTATGCTTGCCGCACAAAAGCTGTACCCGGAAAGTGTGATTATTTTCCCCGGGTCCCAGGAAAAAAATCTCAGGGATTTTTTCATTCACTCCATGGGATATCTGTTTAATATGGCAAATCCGGCTACGATTGACTTCTCCGGGACCCAGCGGCTGGTTATTGTCGATACCCGGCAGAGAAGCCGCCTGTCCGGTGTTGAACCGCTCCTGGAAAAACCGGATCTTATCATTGACATTTACGACCACCATCCATCTTTTCCTGACGAAATCAAAGGCACCAATAACCTGTCAAAGCCCTATGGGGCAACCACCACCATCATGTGTGAACTTCTGCGTGAAAAAAAAATCAGCATCAGCAGTGATGAGGCCACGGTAATGGCGCTTGGGATTTACGAGGATACCGGCAGCTTTACCTATACCTCTACAACCCGGGCGGATTTCGAACAGGCAGGCTTCCTGATCTCCTGTGGCGCATGCCTATCCACCATTTCAAGCCTTGTAGTTAAAGAGATGAAGACCGAACAGGTCACCTGGCTTAATGAATTGATTAATGAAATGACAACCGTTGCCGTTAACGGCATCCAGGTCCATCTATCCGCCATTGCAGCATCCAATTACATTCCGGATCTTGCCTCCATTGTGCAGAAAATTGTCAGAATGGAAAATCTGGACTGTTTTTTTGCTATAGTGCTCATGGGGTCCAAGGTGCATGTCATTGCCCGAAACCGTCTGCATGAGCTGGATGTGGGTAAAATACTGGGTTCCCTTGGCGGGGGAGGCCATTTTTATGCGGCATCCGCCAAGGTGGAAAATCAGACACTTCCCCAGGTTGAAATGCGTTTGATAAAGCTTATCGAACAACAGATCATGCACGTGCGTGTGGCAAAAAAATTAATGTCCAGCCCGGCCATCACCATCACCGCGGATCAATCGTGCCTGGATGCAGCGCAAAAGATGAGCCGGTACAATATCAACACCCTGCTTGTTCTTGATTCACAAACACTTGAATATTTAGGGTATATCACCCGTCATGTGGCCGAAAAAACAGTACATCATAAGCTTGGGGCACAGCCTGTTGTCGATTATTTTGAACCTGGTAGCCAACGTGTCAGTCTGTCTTGTGACCTGGCTGAAATTGAACAAAAAATTATTGATTTAAAACAGCGGGTCGTTCCGGTAATGGAGAATCGGATAATTTCCGGCGTTATCACACGCACCGACCTTTTAAATTTTCTGGTGGAACATAACCGGGAGGTTGTCCAAAGCGAAAAAAAAGATATTTCCGGCCTGAAACCCCGGACAAAATACGTGGGCAATCTTCTGAAGAAACGTTTAAACGAGCGTATACGCACATTGCTTTCCGACATTGGCAATGCCGGAGACACGCTCGGTGTTGAGATCTTTGTTGTGGGTGGTTTTGTCCGGGACCTGATGCTGGAACGGCCCATTGAAGATGTGGATGTGGTGGTGGAGGGGGACGGCATTGCCTTTGCCCGTTATTTTGCCTCAATGCATCATTGCAGATTCCACCAGCACCGCAAATTTAACACGGCAGTCATCATTTTTGAGGACGGGTTTAAGGTTGACGTGGCCTCTGCCCGGCTCGAATATTATGCAACACCCGCCGCACTGCCTATGGTGGAAAACTCCTCCATCAAGATGGACCTTGCCAGAAGGGATTTTACCATCAATACCCTGGCCATTTCCCTGAACACGGAAAGCTTTGGTACGCTCATTGACTATTTTGGCGGTGTCAGGGATGTTAAGGATAAAATTGTCCGGATTATTCATAATCTAAGCTTTATTGAAGACCCCACCCGGATTTTCAGGGCCATCAAATTCTCCAACAGGTTTGGGTTCAGGATTGGAAAAGTGACCGCCAATCTTATCAAAAATGCCTTAAATGTCGGTGCTGTTAAACATTTAAGCGGACTGCGGGTGCTTTCGGAAGTCAAACAGATTTTCGGAGAAAACAACCCTTTGCCTGCGGTGCAGACCATGGCTGATTACGGCCTGGACAAGGTGATTCATCATGACCTGAAATTAACCGATACCACCCGTGCCTTGTTTAAATCCGTAGATAAAACCCTGGCATGGCATGATCTTTTGTATACAGATGATGCTTATCCAAGATGGTCGGTTTACTTCATGGCCTGGCTTCACGGGTACTCCTTTACGGTGAGCACCCAGATCGCAGACAGGCTGATGTTCCCCATAAAGGAAAGGGAATTGCTGCTTGAGCAGCGCATCAAGGCCGCACAAAGGATCCGGCTTATTGAGAAAAGCTATCCGGTCTCAAATCAACAGATGTACAGGTGGCTGATCCATTTTAAAACCGAATGCCTTTTGTTTATGCTGGCATTGACTAAAAATGAATCGGTGCGCAAAGCCATCTCCCATTTTTACACACACCAGCGAAAGATTAAACCTTTAATGGGGGGAAAAGATCTTAAATCCCTGGGTATAAAGCCGGGACCGGTTTACAGCACGATTCTCAATAAAATTATTGACGAAAAGCTGGATGGTAAATTGAATATCATGGAAGAAGAAATTGAATTTGCTAAGCATTACGCCTTTGAAAAGAAGCTGATTTGATCGGATTAGATTTAATCTGAGGGGTCCAAAATTAGACACCCCAAACTTGAACCTGTGAGAACTACAGGTGTTGCGGCATACGGACACGATACAAAATTAATGATTTAGCAAAGTGTCCGCGGAACTTCAAATTTACACAGTGAATTTTTACCTGATATTTTTATTTTTCATAAGTTATCAGGGAAAATAAAATTGATAAT
>JAQYWJ010000143.1:0-4202 GCA_030145005.1 Desulfobacter sp.
TTCTGCGGCAGCTTGTTTTTTCAAGAGCATCAATCTGAGAATCGAGTTTTTGCGCGATTATACTGACTCTGGCATAGCCAATTTTATTATTATTCATACTGCCTGAACTTGTCAATGTGATTGGCTTTATGCATTTTGCATTACGGCAACGGTTTATGCACGGCTTTTTATCGACTTTGAAGCAAGAATACAATCATGTTAATGCCGTGCCGAAAGTACACTTTATGCACGACACAGGGTTTTGAGGTAGCTATGGCCGATAATTCAGCCAAAGTTTATCAGATGAGAGTGTTATTGAAGGGGATCAGCCCCATTATTTGGAGGCGTTTTTTAATCCGGAACGATAGCAGCCTTGCGGATTTGCACTATACCCTGCAAATTCTAATGAATTGGGAAAACTATCATCTGGGATTGGCTGCAGCCATCCTCCTGACCAGATCACGGATTTCACGACTGACTTGAGGCCTTCCCGGGCCTTTGGGTTTGAATAGATTCGTTGGGAATCCCCCGATTTATGACAAAAAATGACACACAGATAGACAAATTTTGGTATATTTCTTACATAAAACCATTGTTTTTTCTATAACAGCCATGGGCTGACCTGGGTTTTTACCGCGGTGCAGTCCAAAACGAAAGTTGAAAGATATTAGTAGGTTACACGGACTTTCTTATAAAAAAAATATCATCATTTCAAACTTTTAAGACTTTGGTATGTTTTTTGATTAAACCCTAATCCAGTGATGTCCTGTTAATTTAATACGGCGTAGAAATCCTGGTCCTCAGGGCCAGGTCAGAGATAAATGGTTCTACCTTTCAAATATTGATAAGATGTTCGGTCAAAGAGTGGCTTTGCCATTATCAAAAAGGCTGGAGGACTTTTGAAATCAAACGCTTTTGAGTGTTACCGCTCAATTGTTCCTGGACCAGGACATATTGAAGCTTTGGATAATATTCACATTGGCTCTGCATATCAAGTTTGCACTGAGCCAGTAAACCATGCCCTCTGGGCTTAACTCAAAGCCTGGCTCTCTGGGTCAGGATTTTTACTTTTTTGATTTTTTAGTAACAAATGGTTCGGACAGTTTTTAGCCCCTGGAATCAAAAGATTTCAGCTATACAACCATTTATTTGCAACTCAGTCCACACCTTGAGTTTTAAATAATTATACAGAGTCGCTAAAGATTTAGAAGATCAAGGTAAATAAAATTTTTCCCGATTCACAACTAACGCCTATGTTATGGATACGTTATATGAATAAGGCCAAATCACATTTTTTTAAACAATTACAAAAAAGGTCTCGTCATGTTTAAAACAAAATTTACTTTTATTATGTTTGCTCTAACTATCTTTGTAGCATTGACTGTTATACCCGTAACTCAAGCGAGTAACACTCTATCTTTTGGAGTGATTCCCCTTGAAAGCCAAGATATCATGTTTAAAAAATTTGTCCCGCTGGCAAAGTATCTGGAAAAAGAACTCGGAATGGGTGTCGAGCTGGTCATTGGCAAGGATTACCAGGATACCATGGATGCTATTGGGGCCAGTAAGGTACAGATGGCATACCTCACGCCTACGACATACCCTAAAAGCAAAAAACAGAACCCGGATTCAGATATCCGCTCCCTGGTCCGTTTCCAGTCCAAAGGCTACGGCACCTACCGCTCCTGTATCATCGTACCCATTGACGGCGATGCCGAAGCTATCGCAGATTTAAAGGGGAAAAAATTCGCATTCGGCAGCAAAAATTCCACCTCATCCCATCTTATGCCGCGCTCCATTCTGGCCGCGAAAGGCATTCAATTTGAGGATCTCCAGTCTGAGTACCTTGGCAGTCACAGCAATGTTGCAGCAGCAGTCAGCGCAGAACAATTTGCCGGGGGCGGTGTTAAGGAGTCTGTGGCCGAAAAATTTGCCGCCAACGAAGAGGTGAGAATTCTGGTGAAATCAGCTCCTATCCCTGAATTTCCAATCTGCATTAATAAACATATCAGTTCCGAATTGGAAACAAAGATTTTGGCGGCCTTTAAAAAATTGAACAACGGCAGCGATGATGCAAAGACGGTGATGACGGCAATCAATAAAAAGTACACCGGCGTGGAAGATGCAAAGGATGAGGACTACGATGTGATCCGCACAATGATCCTGAATCTCTACGGTGAGGCGTTTTACAATAAATAATCATTAATAAGTACGGAATGCCCATGTTTAGGTTTCAGACAATTAAGTTTAAGATACTACTCCCTTTTTTCATTATCTGGATATTGGTGATCCTGGGGTTGTCCCTCACCATTATCTCCATGCAGACCAACAATACCAAAGCGTTGAACAAGATGGTGGCCGGCACCATGAAAGCCAATGGTGATGAAAATAACCGGGAATTGGTGTCCCTGGGCAGTAAACTGACTGCCCAGATGGAAAAAATGGCGGAACTTACCGCTCTGCAGGTAGGAGAACAGACAAAGGAAAATCTGGATCAGGAAGCCGATTCCATTTTAAAGGACTGGGAAGAGAATCTGGTTCAGCAGGGCAGGGCAACCGCTCTGCTGTTGAGTCAGATCGCACCGCCGGCCGTCGTGACCAAGGATTATGCCCAGTTGAGAATGCTTGCAAAATCAGTCAACAAGCAGGCCGGGGTCCTTTTTGTTATGTTCCGCAATAAATCCGGCGAAATTATTTCCCGGGCCTATGACCGGAAAAGTCCAAGGATCAAAGCCTATAAAACACTGGGAAAGGGGAAAAAGACAGCAGGCAAAATTCTTGATGCAGCCGGCTCCGACCCGGACCTGATGATGGTTGAACAGGAAATGGCATTGTCGGGGGAAGTGATTGGAAAAATTGTTCTGGGAATGGACAAAAAGCTTTATAAAGCCAAAGTTACCGAAATTTCCAAACGGTTTAAGGAGATGATTGACGGTAACCAGTCCAAAATCCGTGATGTCATCGGCACTGAAACGAGTGCCGTTCAAACGGGCCTGAATCTGGCCATCAACGGCATCAAAAAGGCCAATGCCGAAGCTCAAAAAACTGCCGGCGCCAGCATCACGGCCGAATCCAGAAAAATCAGTACTTCTATGCGTAACACGATTTTTTTGATCGGTTCCATATTCTCGTTGATTGCCCTGTTGATATTATACGTTTATATCTCCCGCAATATTTCCAATCCATTGGTAAAAATAGTCTCTTTGATCGAGGTCATGGGCAAAGGCGATATTTCGTGCAGATTCCCGGACCATTTAAAATCCAAACAAGATGAAATCGGAACACTGGTCAATTCATTGAGCGAAATGATCGCAAGCTTCAGGGAGATCATTTCCGATATAACCCACAGTACACAGACCCTTACGGCCTCTTCTACCCAGCTTTCAGGGATTTCCGAACAGATTACCGTAAATTCCGGTCAGACCGCTGAAAATGCAATTAGCGTTGCAGGTGCAGCAGAAGAAATGGCAACCAATATGACCAGCGTCGCCGCTGCCACAGAACAGGCAAGTGTGAACATTCAGATGGTGGTTGCTGCGGCAGAAGAGATGACGGCTACGATTAATGAAATAGCAGGTAACACGGCCAGGGGAAGTGAGACAACGGCCCGTGCCGTGGAAACAGCCGGGCAGGTATCTGAAAAGGTAGATAAACTCGGCGCCGTTGCCGGAGAAATCAGCCAGGTGACAGAAACCATTGCCGCTATTTCCGAACAAACCAATCTTCTGGCCTTAAATGCAACCATAGAATCGGCACGGGCCGGCGAGGCTGGAAAAGGGTTTGCTGTGGTGGCCGGGGAAATCAAAGAGCTTGCCCGGCAGACGGCCGATGCCACCAGTGAAATAAAAACAAAAATAAGCGGTGTACAGGCAACGACCCAAGAATCCGTCGCTGCAATCGAGTCAATTGTTGAGGTTATAAATGAGATAAATGAAATTGTAACCTCCGTTGCAGTTGCCCTTGAAGAGCAATCGACAACAACACAGGAAATCACAAATACTGTCAGTCAGGCTGCTGTCGGGCTGGGAGAGGTTAGCGAAAATGTCAGCCAGACGTCTTCAGTGGCAGGTGAAGTCACCCGGAATATCGCCAATGTCAGCCAGGCTGCAAATGAAGTGGAGTCTGATAGCGAACAAATTATGGGAAGTGCTGCCGAATTATCAAAGTTAGCTGACAAGCTTAATGAAATGATAGGGCGTTTCAAAATTTAAATTCAACCTTGC
>JAQYWJ010000143.1:4302-5700 GCA_030145005.1 Desulfobacter sp.
TTAAGACGGGTGGGCCACAAGGACAGGAACATTTGACGCGTGGATGACACCCTGGGCTGTACTGCCTAAAAGGATATCCTCAATACCCTGATTCCCGTGGGTGCCCATGATGATCAGATCAAAATTTCCCTGGGCCGCCTCTTTGGTGATTTCTTCTACCGGGTCTCCTGTTTTGACCATTATGCGGTCCTTTGACAAGGGACAGGATGGCATTTCCCGAATCACCTTTTCCGATGTGGTTCGGATACGTTCCCCCAGAATTTTTTCAGCATTTTCAACTGCATCCCGGTTGAATTCCTCCTGTTTTTCAGGGTCCTTTATGTTAACACCTGCGCCTGCCGAAAATTCTGCTAAAAGATCCGGGACCACATGGATGGCCCATACCTTTGCATTGAATTTGTTACCGATGGTACAGGCATAGCGGGCCGCATATTTTGCCGTAGGCGTGATGTCCGTGGCAAAAAGGATTTTTTTAATGTCTGCGACCATGGAGTCTTGGGAATCCTCCTGGGTATCAGCAGGGGCAGGCTCCGACACTTTTAGAGGCGCTGTTTTCGACGGCTGTTCGTCGCCCAAAGAAGCCGGCCCAAATATTTTATCCGTCAGTTTGACATACCAGGCCGCAGACTGGACCTGGATGATATAGGCCACAGCCACAACCAGAGCCGCCGAGGCCCCTTCTTTGCCGAATGCGTTTATGGCAATGGCCAAGGCAATGGACAGGTTGCGCATTACAGAGCCGTAAACAAGTGCAATGGCATCACCCCTGGACAAAAACCGTTTACCCACAAAGCTGCTGAAGGTGAAGTTGAATCCGTAAATGATCACCAAAGGGATAAGGATGTAAGCTAGCATGACGGGGGCTGCGGCAATGGCCCGGGCCTTAAGCGCCATGGCAATAAACACGATGCCCACAACGCCCAGGGTGGACAGCGGTGGGAATTTGGGTGCCACCGATGTCTTAAATCCCTTTTCTCCGTGTTTTTTTACCAGGGCTCTGCGGGTCAGATAACCGGCTGCCATGGGAATGAAGACAATGACCACGATCTGTTTGAAAATACCTGCCATGTCAATTTCAATGCTTGTACCCATGAGCATGCGGACATATAAAGGTGTGGCAATGGAGCCCAGGGTCAGGCCGATAACCGTCATTTTTACGGCAGCCGCCAGGTTGCCCTTTGCAAATCCGGTCCAGGAAATGGTCATGCCCGAAGTGGGTACCAGCCCTGCTAAAAGCAACCCTAGTGCCATGTAGGGCTGGTTTTTAAAAAAGATCAGACCTGTAAAATAGGCCAGGAAAGGGACTACGCCAAAGTTGATCGCCTGGGTAAGCACCTGGGCTTTGACATCCCCGCCCTCAAATACCTTCTGGATATTCAGTGTTACCATCATGGGGTA
>JAQYWJ010000144.1 GCA_030145005.1 Desulfobacter sp.
CCAAATAAATTAATATGCAGGCTCATGGTCGTGAGTCACCATGGGAATATAAAATGAGCAGCATTGCAAATAGTTGGTATGCCATAAAAGACGTTAATGGATTTTCAAGCACCTTGGCTTTTGGGGCTTTATTGCTTATGGCCGCAGGTATTGCAATTGTAATTGGATCCGGGTGTACGGATCAAAAAAAAGTCGAAGAAAAAGGCTGCATCATCAAAGCCGGCACCGTGGAAATCAGCCGGGCCGACTTTGCCTGGGAACTGGAGGTCAAACAGACCAACTACCCCTATGATATAAAAGACAGGCCCAGTGAATACAATGCCATGGTTCTGGATCTTGTTTCTGATCTGTCTGATGAGGCTGTACTTCTGGCTGCAGCTGCGGCCAAGGGGATTGATGTCTGTAAGAAAGCGCTTGACGCTGCCGTCGCCGACTTTAAGAAAGACTATCCCGAAGACAGCTTTGACCAGATGCTCCTTGAAAGGGCCATATCATATCCTGTCTGGAAAAAGAGGTTAAAAAAGGATCTGGTTATCCGGAAATTAATCATGCAGGATCTGGTTGCGTCCCAGGAAATTCATCCCGAGGACATGATTGCCTTTTATGACCGCTTTGCAGGACAGGCAGAAGCCCGGGACAATAATAATCCAAAAATGATGGATGAAAAAGATTTGGTGCTCAAGCTGCGGATGGAAAAAAGCCAGGAAGTCTTTGGAGAATGGCTGCAGGGGTTACAGGCCGGCTATCCTGTGCATATTGACAGACCGGCGTTAAGTACCTTTTTAATCAACGCTGAAAGATAAGGGCCATGGGCGCGGACTTGGTTTATCAATACATAGGCTTAACCCACAACAAAATATGAAAGTAATTTAACAATTTATTGGGACTTTTATATAAAAGGTGGATACATGGAAAAAAAACGAGACATAATTTTAATAGTTTTCATACTTGGGTTTTTCTGGGCGGCAACTTGCCTGGCCCAAGAGGTGGTTGACCGGATAGTCGCCATTGTAAATGACGATATTGTCACTCTGTCCCAACTTGACATGGCAGCGGCCCCATACCGGGAAAATATTGAGGCATCCCAGGAGTCTTCGGCCCGGAAAAAAGAGATGATGGCGCAAATGTACACCCAGGTCCTCAATCAACTGGTGGAAAGCAGCCTGGTGGTCCAGGAAGCGAAACGAATGGGCATTGCCGTGGATGACACGGATGTGGACAATGCCGTGGAAAATTTTAAAGAAGAACACAATCTTGACCAGGAAAACCTGGAACTCGGCCTGGTCGCCCAGGGCATGACCCTTGAGCAATACCGTGAAAGAATCAGGGAGCAGATTCTCCAGAGCATGATCGTTTCAAGGGCTGTCCGTGCCAAGGTCGTTGTCACGGATGAGGAGATAAAAGCTTATTACGACAGCCATTATCAGGAATTCAAGGCCAAGAAAAAATATCATTTGAAAAATATAATCGTAAGGGATTCAACGGATCTTTCCACGGTCCAGGGAAAACTGGAAAACAAGGTTGCTTTTTCACAAGTTGCCAAAGACTATTCAATCGGCTCCAATGCGTCCTCCGGTGGTGAACTCGGTGAGTTTGACATATCAAGCTTCAGCGATGAAATCAAAAAGGCGCTTGAGGGGGTTGGCAAGGGGCAATACACCAAGCCCGTTGATATGGGGGATGCTTTCCAGATCCTTTATGTGGCGGATATCATTTCACAGGGACAGGGCCCTGTCCAGAAAGAGGTGGAAAAACAGATCCAGGATATTCTGTATCGGGAACATGGGGAGGCCCAGTTCAAAAAGTGGATGGAAAATCTTAAAAACAGCGCACACATTAAAATCATGATTTAAAACCCTTCAATGCTGTCTGCCTAAAGGAAAGTTACCGATGCAAAAAGAGCAAATTCTGATACTTGAGAACAGCATCACAAGATTGTTGCGCCGGGGGGCCAACAAGCAACTGCTCAATATCATAAAAAAAACCCACATGGCAGACCTGTCCATTGTTTTTGAGAATCTGACTCCCGTTAACCAGGAGAAGCTGTTCAATCTGCTGGATAATCCCGAGGATATCGGTCTGCTGTTTTCGCACCTGTCTGAAAAAACCTTTGTGGAGTTTGTCAAAATCGTTGATTTCGATAAGCTGGTTACGGTTTTTGACCACATGCCCTCGGATGATGCTGCCGAGTTGCTCGGGTGTCTGGACGAGGAAGTGTCCGACAAGATTCTGTCCAAAATGAAAAAGGAAGAATCGTACAATGTCGAGCAGATCATGAGCTATGACGAAGATACTGCCGGCAGCCTCATGGTCAAGGATTACGTGGCCCTGGCAGAAGACGTCAAGGCAAAGGAAGTGATCGAAGCACTGCAGAACAAGTATCTTGATGTTGAGATGCCGTTCTATATCTATGTGATAGATAAATATGACAAGCTTGTGGGGGTCAGTTCCCTTCGCCAACTGGTGGTGGAATCCCCTGATAAGCCACTTAAATCGTTTATGGCAACGGATATTGTATCGGTTAAGCCTTATACGGACAGAGAAGTTGTGGCCCGTCTGGTTTCCCGGTATGATTTCCTGGCCATACCGGTTGTGGACGATGACAACCGGATTATCGGTATTGTTACCGTGGATGACGTCATTGACATCCTGCACGAGACCGCCACCGAAGATATGTTGAAAATGGCTGGTGTGGGTGAAGATTATGTTGAGACCCAGTCCATTCTCAAAGGCACCCGGATCCGGCTGCCCTGGCTGTTTGCCAGCTGTCTTGGCGGAATCGCCAATTTTTTTATCATCGGCCGGTTTGAGCCCACTTTGGTCCAGCTGACAGGGCTTGCCGCTTTTATTCCCATCATCATGGGCATGGGGGGCAACATCGGCACCCAGAGCGCCACCATCGTGGTCCGGGGGATTGCCACGGGCCGGGTGAATATCCGGGATTTTGTCAAGGTCATTTCCAGGGAACTTGGCGTGGGTTTTATCCTAGGTATAACTTATGGCGGTTTGATTGCGGCTGTGGCCAAGGTCAGCTTTATGGCCGAGTCCTTTTCCTGGGCATTGTCCGTGGTCGTTGGATGCTCAATTTTGTCTTCCATGACTGTGGCTGCTTTTGTGGGGACCTCGGTGCCTATGATTTTCCAGCGGCTCAATATTGATCCGGCTGTGGCCACAGGTCCCTTTGTCACCACCACCATGGACCTTATCAGCGTTTACTGCTATTTCACGATTACAAGACTGCTACTTGGCTTTTGACAACAATATGGGCGATTTCAGCACGGACGCCATACTGCTTCGCAAGATTGAATATGGAGACCATGACCTGATCATCACCTTTCTGACCCGGGATAAAGGAAAGATCAGTGTGATGGCAAAAAACGCAAAAAAGAGCGTGCGCAGGTTTTCAGGTGCCATGGACCTGTTTTCAGTTAATCATATCCAGTGCGCCTTTCCTAAAAAAAACAGGGATGCCATGATCAATTTGTGTCAGACGGTCCTTGAAAACGGGTTTTCCCATATCCGGTATGATGTGGTGAACACTGCCTATGCCTCCTACTGGACGGAAATTGTCACCCAATGGCTGGAGGAGGGAAAGGCCCAGCCTGATATTTTTGAGCTGCTTCACACAGCCCTTGAAATGGTGGATGATGGTTTTATCCGCACCGAAGTAATCAGCCTGCTGTTTCAGATTCGCTTTATGCGGTTGTCCGGGTTTTCTCCGGGGCTTGACCAGTGCGATGCCTGCCGTACAGGTATAGAGGGTATTTATTCGACCAGGCTCTGGTTTGATTTCAAAGCGGGTCGGGTTGTCTGTTCACAGTGCAAAGGCAGTATAAGCGGGGTGCAGAAACCTACCGGCCCTTTCGGCGTCAGTGCCCGGGGTTGCTGGGTGTCCAAGGGTACCCTGAAGCAATTGTCCTGGATCAATTCCGTGGAGATGGCACGGGCAGACCGTATCAAATTTTCTTCCGCTGCCATCCAGGAGGGCGAAACCCTGCTTGAATCCTTTATTTCCTTTCATCTCGGAAGGAATTTCAACAGTTTGGAATTTTTAAACAAAATGAGATCTGAAAAATGAATCTTGCATCAATACTTGAAAAAAAAAAGATACACGTTTCCGTGCCCTGCCGCATTGATTTCGGCGGCACCCTGGATATTTCCACCTTTTATCTGCCCCTGGCAGGCCTTAAGCCGGCGACCCTGAACCTGGCCCTTGACATGCGCACCCATGTCTATCTATCGCCGGGGGAACAAGGACGGATTAAAATTTCTTCCAAGGGCTTTGACACCATTGACCGCCGCCGGAATGACAAAGGATGGGACGGCCCCATGGGGCTGATGTTTGCCGTTTTTCAGTATTTTAATGCCCATGGGGTGCATCTGCACATTGAATCGGAATCTCCTGTCCGAAGTGCCCTTGGCGGGTCATCCTGTGCAGCCGTGGCCATTATTGCCGCCGTTTATACCGCCTTGGAAAAGCAGATCAATCCCGAACACATTGCCTGGCTGGCCCATTATCTGGAAGGCGCCGTGGCAGGGGTGTTGTGCGGGGTTCAGGATCAGACGGCTGCAGCGTTTGGCGGGGTGAACCTGTGGGAATGGACATTTGGGCACAACAGTCCTGAGTTTCTGCGCTGCCCGGTGTTTGATTCACATGAAAAAATGGAAAAACTGAACCGTCATCTCCTTGTGGCCTATTGCGGAATTCCCCATGAGTCCAGGGATGTCAACGCCCGGTGGGTGAATGACTTTAAATCAGGCAGGACTTATGATGCATTTGAACGCATCACCGGTCTTACACGGCAATTCACCAGTGCTTTGGGCGCTTTTTCCTTTAAAGAGGCCGCGCAGTTGATGAACCGGGAAACCGCTGTTCGTTGTGACATGACTCCGGATGTGCTGGACAATACCGGTATAAAGCTGTGGAAATTTGCAAAGGCAGAGGGCTGTGGGGCCAGATTCACAGGTGCCGGTGGCGGCGGCTGTCTGTGGGCCGTTGGGGAAGAAACAAATATTGAAAAGTTAAAAACACAGTGGCAGAAAATTCTTGATCCCATTGACGGGGCAATGGTACTGGATACGGCCATAGACCCTAGGGGAATTTTTGTACATTAATGAAAGGAGACATAAAATGGCAGGATATGATCCCGAACAGGATAAAAAGATAGCTGAATGGAAAAATGAGGAAACCGGACTGATTATTTCCATCATGCAGTATGGCGAGGGTGAACCCAAGCTTCAGGTCGGTCCCAGGATTCTGAAGAAAAAAGACGGCTCGGACCGGGCGCCCATGAAGGCGGGTCGCCTCTCCGTGGAAGATGTCATGTGGCTGTATGACATTATTGATGAGGTAAAAGATGAGTTATCCGACATGGTCGGACCTGAATAGCCCTTCAATTGTTCCACCGTTAGGGAAAAGAAAAGCAAAAAGCGTGGGGCCGGCTGCATTGATGGTCAGCGCGGACCCGGACATGGCACTGATTCGCCAGGGGTTCGGCAAGTGGCAATCCCGCGCTTTTTTTAACAGCAGTCTGCTGGTCAAAGAA
The DNA here is from genome assembly GCA_030145005.1 of Desulfobacter sp. Taxonomy (GTDB): domain Bacteria; phylum Desulfobacterota; class Desulfobacteria; order Desulfobacterales; family Desulfobacteraceae; genus Desulfobacter. Next base: position 5,547 of record JAQYWJ010000144.1, read on the forward strand.
GATGACCCTTTGGGGATGAGTGTAACAGGTCCCTACATCGGGGCGCCCTATGGGGTGATGCTGCTGGAGTCGCTGATTGCAAAGGGCGCCCGGGCTGTTATTGTCCTTGGCTGGTGTGGCGGGCTTTCCCCGAATCTT
>JAQYWJ010000145.1 GCA_030145005.1 Desulfobacter sp.
AGCCCATCTCCCTTAAGCGGCTTGAGGCCAGGCCCGTGACCACCAAGTGCATCCGTTGTAAAGAGGCGGAAGAGCGGGAAGAGGCTCTTTCCCAATAGACTTACCTCTTGCCGCAAAATTCCATAGAGTTTTAAAAAAGGAACTTAGGATTCTTAATCTCTAAGCCATGCCCAACAGATACTGCAGGACGGCCGCCATGAGTTTGTCTTTGCTGATATCGAGTACCTCACCCAGGCAGCGAGCGGCAGGGAGCAGTTATAAGGCAGTTTTTCAGACCATTAGTCTGGTTTGTCCCAATATCAGCATCATTGTCATGGCCACGCCCGAACAGCTACCCGAAGCTGTCAAAATCCTCAATGACGGGACTGATTCCTATCTTACGTGCCTAGTTCTCCCTGATGATTACGGCCTTGTCCAGGCCGTGGCCTTCCTTTCAGTATTAGATGATCAGCGTCAATTATAAGGAGGGCAACTATCGGATCTTCGTGGTTCTGATACAAAGGGGTGCCATCAAAAAACCCGACGTTTGCCGGAATTTAATTATGTGGTAAGATGAGTCGTTGCTGACAGCGTAAGGCCCGGAGGTGAAATGCTGATCATAGAGTTTGAAAAATCATTTGAATTTTTTCTTTCCGGAAAAGTGAGCCATGGCCGGGTACTCTGTCCCTTGGACCGGAAGGCCGGCGTTAAAGATATTGTGGAATCATATGGTGTGCCCCACACGGAAATCGGCAGCCTGGTGTTTGACCGCCGGCCCGTTGATTTTTCTTTTGTCTGCCTGACTGACGGCATACTGTCGGTCGGCGCAATCCAGCCGCCTTTTGATGTCTGCTCACCGTCTTTTTTAAGGCCGCATCCAGCATGCGCCATTCGGTTTATTGCAGATGTGAATGTCATGCGTCTGGGGCGCCTGATGATTCTGGCCGGTTTTGATGTCTGCTGTTCCTCTTCTTATGAGGATGCACAAATTGCCGATATCGCCGAGCAGGAAAGCCGTATTGTGCTGACCCGGGATACCCGGCTGCTCATGAGAAAAAAAATTACATTTGCCCGACGGATACGCTCTGAAGACCCTTATGCGCAGCTAATGGAAACCCTGTCTTTTTTCGGCCTTAAGGGTGCGTTGTCTTTTTTTACGCGCTGCACCCGGTGCAACACCCTGCTGCAGCCTGTGACCAAGGCAGCCGTGCTGCCGCTTCTTGAACCCAAGACCCGACGGTATTACAATAAATTTTTTCAATGCCCCCGGTGCGGTCAGGTGTACTGGCCGGGTTCTCATCGGGATCATATTCTGGAAAAAATGAGAGCCGCCGGTCTGGTAACGGATATAATCTGATCGTCCTGGTGGTCCCCTGGTAATCTATGCTTTTCACTCATTTTTTTTGTCATTATACGGCTACATTGAAGCCGTAACATCTTATTCTCTGTAAAATGGTCTGAAGGTTGGAACCCGGAAACAACCGACTGCCAATTCCGAATCTTTCCAGTTGACACGGGTTTAAACAAAACGTATGCATGCTTGAAAATTTAAAAATCGGTTTCCGGGTACAGGGGTATAAAACTGGGTAAACGCCCGTTGAATAAGCGTTGAGATCAATTGACTACAGTAGGTAGAGAAAAAGAAATGGTGAGAAAATGGTTTTTGATCGTATTGATTTTGGGAACGGCCGGTCCTGCGTCTGGCGGTGGTATTGACAACAAGCAGAACTTTTCATCGGCATATGCGGGCAGCCTCAGCCGCAATGCCGCAACAGACGGTGCGGATGCCGCCGCATACAACCCTGCCGGCCTGATGCAGCTCAAAAACGGGACCTACCTGGAAGTCGATATACTGCCCTTTACCTTCGATTATGACCATGAATTCAATGGGGAAACCCAAACCGCCAGTACCAACCTGATCGCCCCCATGGCCTTCGGGGTTCACAAACTGGACAAATGGGCCTTATGGGGGGCTTTTACCATTAACGGCGGCGGCGGGGAGACCGAATACGACAACGGCAACATCATTACCCAAACCGTTGGAAACCTCATTAATGCAGATAAGTTCTCAAAAGCCGGCCTCCTGCCGGGGGGGACGCTTTCCCAGTCCTATGCCTACGCTGAAAGCTATGATTACACCTTCACCACAGGCGTATCGTACGATCTTCACCCTATGGTCTCCGTCGCCGCCGGGGTCAGGTACGTGAGAACCGACAAGGAAGTGGATCTCCACATAACTTACAGCGGCTCCTATATCCTGTCCAAATACGATCAGGAAGCGGACGGTTTCGGTGGGGTGATCGGCATCGACATTCACCCTTCGGATAAGCTCAACATCGGTATCCGGTATGAATCACAGGTCAACCTGGACTGGGACACTGAGACGGACGGATCAAACCAGCTCGGCCTGATCCTTCTCAAGGCCTTTGGCCGGGAGGACGGCCAAAGCTACGCCAGGGATCTTCCGGCCGTACTGGCGCTCGGCTTTGAATGGAAAATCCTTCCTAAACTCACGCTCAAGCCCTCATTTTCCCTTTACTTTGAAAAGGATGCGGATTGGGATACCCAAAATTACGCCGTGGACGGCAACTCCTTTGATCTGGCCCTGGCCCTTCAATACGATGTCAACGCTGCCTGGTCCCTGACAGCGGGTTATCTTTATATTGACGTGGACATGAAACCTGAAAACTTCGGCATCATTGAGCAGATGAGTCCGCCTCTTGACTGCCATGCCTTTGCCGTCGGCGCAAGGTACAGGATGACGGAGAAAATCACCCTGACCCTGGGCCTTTCCGGGTATTTTTATGAGGATGCCACTGCCCCTGCTGCCCTTCTTACCCGAGGACGTCCCGAAGTAACCTACGGCAAGACCCTGTATCAGGGAGGTATCGGTATCCAGTATCGATTCTAACCGGCCGGGAATCCATAGAAGGCCGTTGTCCCGTAGGTAAAATTTATATTTCTATTATTTTTTCATGGTTTGGTTGACAGTAAGCAAGCTGTTGGCCTAATATTATTTTGGATTTAAAAATCCACGTTTCCAGCTGAGCAAGACAAGCTCTTTTTATTTTAATAAATAAGGCCCATGGCCAAAATAAAATCGCCCATATGCTTGTCTTTTAAGCTGCCCTCGGCGTTACGCCAAAGAACATCAGGAACAATCTGATTACATTGGCGTGCCTTGATGGCGACTTAAAATCCGGCGCATCTGTGGTAAGTTCAATTCTGATCATTGGCCTAACTTTGTATCCATTTTTTTATGACAGGTTGTGATTTACCATCACTTGTTTCTGTTACTGTCGCTCCTGTCTTTGCACCCAATATCCAACAAAAGGACGTATTATGCTTAAAGTTGCTATTAATGGTTTTGGAAGAATAGGAAGGCTTTCTTTCCGGAAACTCTTTGGAGACGACCGGTTTGAAATTGTAGCGATTAACGATTTGACAGAACCTAAAATGCTGACACATCTTCTCAAGTATGACAGTGTTCAGGGCCGTTATTCAGACCATACAGTTGAGTGCGATGGAGAAGCTCTCATTATTGACGGCAAAAAAATCCCGGTTTACAAAGATGCCGATCCAAAAAATCTTCCCTGGGGCAGCCTTGGGGTGGACATTGTTCTTGAATGCACCGGATTTTTCTGCTCAAAGGCCAAAAGCCAGGCACATATCGATGCCGGTGCCAAAAGGGTTCTGGTTTCTGCCCCGGCAGGCAATGACCTGCCAACCATTGTTTATGGCGTAAATCATCATACACTTAAAGGTGATGAACTTGTGGTTTCCGGTGCTTCATGCACAACCAACTGCCTTGCACCCATGGCAAAGACATTGAATGAGTATCGTGAATTAAGAACCGGCTTTATGACAACAATCCATGCATACACAGGCGACCAGATGATCCTTGACGGCCCGCACCGCAAAGGTGATTTCCGCCGGGCAAGAGCCGGTGCAATCAACATCGTGCCCAATTCAACCGGTGCTGCAAAGGCCATTGGTCTTGTCATCCCCGAACTTGACGGCAAACTGATCGGTTCGGCACAGCGCGTTCCGGTTCCTTCGGGTTCCATCACCATTCTTGACGCAACCTTAAAGGATGAAACCGAAACCGTATCTGTTGAAGGTATTAATGAAGCCATGCAAAAAGCGGCGGATGAATCCTTTGGATATTCTGACGAGGAACTGGTGTCAAGCGATATAATCGGCATGAGCTTTGGTTCACTTTTTGATTCCACGCAAACACTTGCCCAGCGGTGCGGAACCAAAATTTATGAAGTCAGGGTGGTATCCTGGTATGACAATGAGATGGGCTATGTCTACCAGCTTATCAGAACACTGGCCCATATGGGCAACTTAATGTCTTCCTAAGTGGTGTTTAAACAGGCTCTAAGGACTTGGAAAAAATAGATGCGACATCTGCCGCATTGCAGGAAACTTTGTAATCAATCAAAAAAAACGGTCTCTTTTTTAAGGACTTTGACTTCCTATAAAAAAGAGACCGAAAAAATGGAATGATACCCCTCTTGGGTTCCGGTTGGGCCATGGTCAGAATTAAGGGTCATGGAAACAAAGCCACAATATGGTTTGTCTTTTACCCGTCTTCTTCGTTGCATAATAAATAACAAAAAAAATGATCAGCGCGTTGCAAAATCAAAGTTTGATATAGTAAAGGCCACATGCTGTCAGTGAACAAATCACGACAAGATTAATAAATTGACAGGGTCGCTGAGACGGGTTAATTTCTATACAATTTTGATAGTTGAATTAAGGCTTCCTGTCAACAACCCCAGGTCGGCCTGTTTTTTAACGTGGTTCAGCCCACAACGAAAGTTGAAAAATCTGTGTAGGTTACACAGACGTTTTTATGAAAGATAAGAATTGCAATCAAAACAAGGCGGGTTATGAACATTAAAAATTCTTTTTTACAAAACAAGCCCCTGATGATTATCGTTGCCATGGTGCTGATTTTCGTGGAACTTTATATTTTCTTCATTTTTTCTGCAAAATCCGGAACAAAGCATACCCTGCAGGTTCTGAATGATTCAGGAACAGTCATTTACGAAACTGATGGAAAGCATTTGACCGAGTTTAAAAAGTATTATTTTGAAGCAACCTTCGGTCCCTTTGAAAATTATCAAAAAAAGCTGGTCACCCGGACTGTGCCTTTTCCGTTCAGGGCCTGGTTTGCCACGGCCCTTGGCCTTCCTTTAGGGTTTACGCTTTTGTTTGCCTTTATTGTATCAGTCTTCTCGAGGCTTGCCGGCAAAAAACAGGAGGAGCCCCAGGCAACCGCTAATGCGGACGCTGAGCCCACCGGGAAAATGGATGAATTTTTAGCCCAGATCAACCGCATGAACATTTTTATAATTGGTGCGGGCGTTTTCCTGGTTGTACTTGCCTTCTGGATGCTGCCAAATATGATTTCCTTTATCGGTCAAACCGGTCTTGAAATCATTGAACGGTATGGATGGTTTTTTGCCATTGCCGTCATGGCAATTCTTTTAATTTTTGCCTGGTTTCTTTACCTGCGATATCTTCTGGCCAAAAAGGCTTTGGAAGCAGAAACCTATATCCGTGAGTATCAGTTGAACTTAAGCAGACTGCCCGGGCCTGAATCGTCCATCCTTGAAATCGAAAAAAAATCTGATCCTGATATACTTGAGGCACCCTCTTCAGAATCTAATTCAGAATAAA
>JAQYWJ010000146.1 GCA_030145005.1 Desulfobacter sp.
CAGGGTTTTTACGATGGTGTCCATTTCCGCTTTGGTATTATAGTGGGACAATGAAAATCGAATGGAGCCGTGGGCTGATTTAAAGGGCACCTGCATGGCCATGAGCACATGGGAAGGATCCAGGGAGCCCGAGGTGCAGGCAGAACCTGAAGATGCGCATATACCGGCCTGATTCATCAGCATGAGGATGGATTCGCCCTCAACGGCATCAAAACCAATGGACAAGGTGTTGGGCAGGCGGTTTTCCCTGTCCCCGTTCACGGACGTCGCTGGGATTTCATCTAAAAGCCGGGTCTCAAGGTAATCCCGGAGTTTTCGAACCTGTGTATCCATAAGGGGGAGATTGGCTTTTGCAAGTTCACAAGCCTTTCCCAAAGCGATGATGGAGGCTGTGTTTTCCGTACCGCCCCTGCGGCCCTTTTCCTGGTGACCGCCAATGAGAAAAGGCGAAAACTTGATCCCTTTTCTGACATACAGCACGCCAATACCCTTGGGTGCATGGATTTTATGCCCTGACAGGGAAAGCATGTCCACCCCCGCAGCCTTAACGTCAATGGGAACCTTGCCTGCGGCCTGAACCGCATCCGTATGAAACCAGATCCCTTTTTCCTTAGCCTTTTTTGCAATTTCGGCAATGGGAAAGATCACTCCGGTTTCATTATTGGCCCACATGACAGATACAACAGCAGTATCATCGGACATGGCCTTGTAAAGGGTGTCAAGATCAAGACGGCCCTTTTTGTCCACCGGCACAAAGGTCACCTTGTACCCCTTTTTCTCCTGCAGGTGAAAACAAAGACTTCTGATGGCCGGATGCTCAACCGCCGTGGTGATAATATGTTTTTTCTGCGGAAATGCGCTGATGCCGGCGTTAATGGCTGCATTATCGCTTTCCGTGCCGCAGGCGGTAAAAATAATTTCGTCGGGGTCGGCATTAATCAGGTCCGCCACCCGTGCCCTGGCCTGCTGGACTTTTTTATTTACTGAATCTGCAAAGCCATACATTGAGGACGGGTTGCCGTAAAACTGCCCTAAATACGGCACCATCTCTTCGATCACTTCGTCGGCCACCCGGGTGGTGGCGTTATTATCAGTGTAGATCATATCAATTCCTTTTTTCAAATCAATCGGTGGCCGAATCTGTTTCCATGGACGCCCTGGTCTTGTGGATAATTTCTTCAATTCTATCCAGGCATTTGCCGCAGCCGCCGCCGGCTTTAAGATAATTGGTTATATCTTCCGTGTTTTTGAGGTCATTGTCTTTAACGGCATCAATAATTTCAAGATCCGTAACATCAAAGCATTCGCATACCATCTCTCCGGGTTTTTCAAGGATCTGAATCCCGCGAAAATTCGCAATGGCTCTTTTAAGGGCTGACTGGCCCATGACCGAGCAGTGCATTTTTTCTTTGGGCAGCCCGCCCAGGTAATCGACAATGTCGTCATTGGTTATTTTAGCGGCCTCATCCAGGGTCATGCCCTTGATCATCTCGGTTAACGCCGAGGATGAGGCCACGGCAGACGCACAGCCAAACGTCAGAAAAGAGGCGTCTATGATTCTTTCATTCTCGTTTACCTTTAAATACAGTTTAAGTGCATCACCGCAGTTCAAAGACCCTGTTTCACCAATGGCGTTGGCCCCTTCAAGCTCTCCCACATTCCTTGGTTTCAAGAAATGTTCCATAACTTTTTCCGAATAATTCCACATATCTGATCTCCTTTTATCCCATAATATTCATCCCTTTAACAGGATGAATTTCTTTTTCAAAAAGATACTACATAGTGGTAGTTTGTCAATCAAGCCTAAAAAAATTTAAAGAACGATGCAGGCGAATCCGTGCCGGGCCTGCACCTATATCAAAAACAACATCCCGGATAATAATCTCAACATCCTTTAATCCGGCCTGCATCAGTTTTTCTGCATATTCCGGGTCAATGTCAGCGGCCGGAGTAAAGGCATGAGCATCTGTGCGCTGGATAACGAAAAACAGAACCGCTCTGTGTCCCTTGGCGGCAAGGTCTACAAGTTCCTGGATATGCTTTTGTCCCCGTTTGGTAACAGCATCGGGGAACCTGGCCACTCCGTTTTCCACCAGGGTGCAGTTTTTAATTTCCACAAAACATTGCTTTTTATTGTCATCTTCCAGCATCAGGTCCAGACGGGTGTGCTCGGAGGTTTTTACTTCCGAGGTCACCCGGCTGTAACCGGAAAGCTCCGGTATCAGATCGTTTTCCACAGATGCCCTGACCAACCGGTTGGGCACCAGCGTATTAATACCGATGAACGTGCCGTCAATCCGGGTAAGTTCCCAGGTGTATTTAAGCTTTCGTTTTGGATTGGTGCTTTGTGAGATCCACGCCTCGCTACCCGGCCGGGCACAGCCTTTCATGGAGCCCGGGTTCGGGCAGTGGGCCGTGACCACCTCACCGTTTTCCAGTTCAATATCGGCCAGAAAGCGTTTGTATCGCTTTAAAAGTTTTCCCTTGATCAAAGGCGGCAGTTCATACCCTTTATACATGATAATCATCGTCCTTTAAGAACCGTTCCAGTTCAGACATATCAAGCCCGTCACGGATTCCAAACCGGGTCAGACAGAAATCATATTTCACCGGATCGTCAGGGCAGATCCGCCTGAAGCCTTGGGTAATCTGGGCGGCACATACTCCGTCGGCACTGCGGCGTTTTGTAAATCCAAGCATATGTCCGATTTTAAACATGTGCGCATCCACAGGACAGGTCAGCACTGCTGTCGGCACATTGGACCAGCCCCCCGGATCCACCTGATCTTTGCGCACCATCCATCGTAAAAACAGGTGACTGCGCTTGCAGGCAGACGCTTTTAAGGGATCAGCCAGAAGATGTCCGGCACCTCCTGCCCGTACAACCCGTGTTCTGATCCGGGCAAGTCCTTCAGACAGATCTGTCCCACCCGCCTGATCCACAGTAAAACAGGCGCCCAGGGATCCGTAATCGGCAATAACCGCCTGAAGCCCCATGATCAGGGCGCTTAAGTGATCCCCTGTGGCAAACCTGTATTTAAAGTTTTGAAACATGCCGGCGATATTTTCCGGATCGGCATTCATTACAAACCCGCGAAGGTCAGGTCCCATCTTTTCAAGCACAGCCGACACAGCCTGCATGATCATGGCCACCCGGCCATATGCCAGACTTGAGGCAATAATCCCTGCGATCTCCCTGTCCCGGACATCCGGATAGTTGTAAAGAAACAGCAATGGATCAGGATCAACATACTGTTTCCGGTTGTATGCCGAATAAAGTTGGTCCAGCTTTAATTTCAGCTTTCGTACGCCAAGTTTCATGTCAAGACATTAAGCAAAATAGGGGCCAATTGATGCCGTGAGAAAAATTAAAAATAATAAATTGTGATATTAAATCAATCGATTATGGAGTTTGAGATATAAAACTTATTGATCTCCGATAAAAAAAGAACGAAATTGAGATTCAGGTAACTGGTATGCTGCTTTTATCTGCTCCATAATTTGGTTTTGCGATTCAGGTAGTTTGCCGTGTACATCAATATAATTTGTGTAATGATCACTGGCTAAATACGAAGTCACTTTTAACTGTCGGACTAACCGTTCGGTTTCTTTTAAAACACCATGTGGCCCCAGCATTTTAAATTTGCCGGACTCAACTTCATCCAATATTGGTGTGTTGATTTTCGGTACAAACGTTCTAAGCCTGATGAAGTCAGGATTAATCCGGTTGAGCGCACTTGCCGTTGCGTCTGCATGCGGATCAGTTAAAACCACGCCTCCCAACCCCAATACAACATAGAGACTTAACTCTATTCCCGTGGCAACGACCCATTGACCGGCCTCGATCTGACGTTTGGCATCTACTCCTTTTTTTACATGGCGCAGAATGTCGTCATTGCCGGATTCAAGACCAACATGAATGCGATTTAACCCGGCATCTGCCAATTGTTTTAGACCACGTCGTCCTTTTTTATGGATATATTGGGACGAGCCGTAGACAGTTATACGTTCTAAATCAGGAAAAACTTTGCGAGCATAGATACAGATCGCAGCCAAGTCATCTGTTTTCATCGCAATGGTATTTCCTGCCGGGAAAAACAGCGTTTTGACATTAGGTCCATAACTCTTGGATGCAGAATCTATATCCTCCATAATTTCTTGAACAGGTCTGATCCTGAAACGTGGACCATTTTTATAAATCGTACAAAAAGTGCATTTATTATGAGGGCATCCGACCGTGGCTTGAACTAAAAGTGAATCCGCTTCACTGGGTGGACGATATATGGGGCCTTCATATCTCATGCTGTTTTTTTGACATTTTACCAGAGAAATTACAATAGTGAAATTATAATTATCCTATTTCATTCATCAAAATTCATAGAATGGCAAAAATGGGTGACCGTTCGCAGTAACAATTATTTATCTCGCAGGTTAAAGTCCTGTCGAAGGAATTGTCCATTCACCTTTGTAGCACGAAAGAGCAGCGTCTGAGCAATCAGGGGTTGTAAGTTCTTTACGGCAAAACAGCAGGCCGCAACGAAAGTGAACCGAACAACATATGGGGGCTGGATAATTTCATAAAAAGTGTTCAATTACACCATTAATTGTCACTCAATTTTTCTATTCTTTCTTCCTCTTCTTTACAAGGGATGCATTTGGCTGTGACAGGCCTTGCTTTAAGTCTGAGTATGGAAATATCTTCGCCGCAAGATTCGCAGATACCATAAGAACCGATTTCAATCCGTTCTAAAGCCTGCTGGATTTTTTGAATCAACAGACTTTCTCTTGATCTGATCTTCAATTTCAAAGACTGATCAGTGTCTGCTGAAGCCCTGTCCATTGATTCTGATTCCTGACTGCTTTGGAATGACATTTCCGACATCATATGGTCCGCATGGTGCAGAAGTTCATCAATCTGACGGTTCAAAATAGCTTTAAAAAATTCAATTTGCTTTTTATTCATAATCCTCACTTAAATTAATTGTTACCGCCGATGTTCACAGCTTATATTTCAGAGCCTGTCTGACAAAATAACTTCCAATGCCAAAGATAAAAATTTGAGACAGGCTCAACTTTCTTTGCCGCGACCGATTGCGGTTGCTTTTTTATTCATAAATGTTCAATTATACCCACCGTCCCCTTTTTTAAAAAACCATTTCTTCTTTAAATGTGAGATTGCCTTTTTCCGGGAAAATTCTCACCAAAAATAGATGCATATCCTTACAGCCGAAATTTTGATAGTATAAAAACATGTTGTCGTCATTGGGGTGATTGGAGGAAGATAAGGTCCCGCACATAAATTGTGTAAAGGAGCGACCATGATAAAGATCCGTGGTTTTCATCAACTCCATCTCATGGGTATGACCACAAAAAATATTCTCTATCTTGTGCTGATGCACAAAGTCGATCAAGAGGGATGAGTTTCTTAACGGGCACTCGTCTGTTCCCAGAATGGAATAATGAGTCAGCAAAATAGGTAGATCATATTCTGCCTGCCTGATCTCTTTTGAGACGGCTTTCAAAATTTCTTCTTCAACATACCCCTCATCACTATAGAGTTCATTTGTATCTATGCTGACAACCAGAACCGTTAGATTTTTTACCGAAATACGTTTGATAAAATTTATATCGGTAAAGTTATCGCGGACTCTGGTTATGTCCCG
>JAQYWJ010000147.1 GCA_030145005.1 Desulfobacter sp.
AAATTGTCACCCAAACATACTGCCATTATCGTAATCCTTCTTATTTCGGCCGCTGGTCTGACAACGCTGTTTTCACACTCAGAGCGTATCAAACCGAACCGGCCATTTAGTCAATTTCCCCTTGAGATTGGCCCCTGGGGGGGTGTAACCAGTCAAATGGACGAAAAAGTGTACAATATTCTGGGTGTTGAAGACTATATTATGGCGGACTTCAGCAAAGGCCCGGGCCAGGCGGTGAATCTTTATGTGGGATTTTATCAGAGCCAGAGCAAAGGCGATCTGATTCACTCACCCAAAAATTGCATGCCCGGTGCAGGGTGGAATATCGTCCAAAGTTCTGCCATTCCCATTGATTTGCCCAAGAGCGGCAAAACAATAAAAATAGCACGACTTCTGCTGGCCAAAGGCGGACAAAAGCAGGTGGTCTATTACTGGTTCCAGTCCCGGGGTCGGATTATCAGTTCAGAATATATGCAAAAAATCTGGCTGGTGGTGGATTCAATCACGAAAAACCGGACGGACGGTTCCTTTGTCCGTCTGATTGCACCGGTTAAAAAAAATGAAACAACGACCGAGGTCCTTTTAACGCAATTTGCAGATGCGGTTTACCCTGCCCTCAATCAATTTATTCCCAATTAATCTTATGAAATTAAAGCCCATTATCCAGACCTTTTTAATTGCCGTCGCATTTACCTTGCTGTACTGGTCGACTTTAAAGGACCTCATAGGGGATTGGTTTAATGATCCCGATTTTTCCCATGGCTTTCTTATTCCTTTTGTTGCCGGGTATATGGTCTGGTATCGCCAGAATCATCTCCGCCAGATTCCATGTAAATCGTCAATATCAGGTGTTTTCATCATTATTTTTGGTATGATGGTGTATATGGCGGGTAACCTTGGCGCAGAATTGTTTTTAATGCGGACATCCATGATCATCACTCTGGCCGGTATCATAGCGTTCAGCTTTGGGACGGCCATGCTCAAAGCAGTTGCTGTGCCGCTGTGCTATCTGATCATGATGATTCCTATTCCAGCCATTATCTGGAACAAAATCGCTTTCCCCCTTCAGCTTTTTGCTGCCGGGATTTCCTCGGAAACAATCAGCATGATCGGCATTCCGGTTTTCAGGGAGGGTAATATCCTTCACCTGGCCAATACTTCCCTGGAAGTTGTGGATGCCTGCTCGGGAATTCGCTCATTGACGTCTCTGCTGGCCCTGACCGGAGCGTTTGCTTTTTTATCCCATGTCAGCCAGTGGAAAAAATGGGTGATATTTTTATCCGCTATTCCCATTGCCGTTGCCACGAATGTTCTCCGGCTGACCATTACCGGCATGCTGGCGGCCTGGGTGGGCCCGGAAGCAGCCCATGGATTTCTTCATGACATGTCCGGCTTAATCGTCTTTGGCACAGCCCTTGTTCTGGTTTATCTTTTATTTATTTTATTGAGGGAAATTGGCAAAAAAGTCCGCAATACTTCTGACAATTGATGTAGAAGACTGGTTCCAGGTTGAAAATTTCAAGTCGTATATTGACTTTTCAACCTGGAATTCTTTTGAACTCCGGGTGGAAAAAAATACCCATCTGATCCTGGATCTGCTGGATGCCTTTTCTTTTAAACCTAAAGCCACCTTTTTTATTCTTGGCTGGATTGCGGAAAAACTGCCCGGCCTGGTCAGGCAGATCAGGGACCGCGGCCATGAAGTCGCGTCCCACGGAGGCAACCACCATCTGTGTACAGCTCTGGATAAAAATCAACTGGCCCAGGACCTTTTGACCAGCAAAAAACGGCTTGAAGAAATAACAGGCCAGGCCGTTTATGGATATCGGGCCCCAAGTTTTGCCATCAACGATCGGATTCTGGAGATGATCAAGCAGGCCGGCTACCTGTACGATTCCAGTTATAACTCTTTTTCAGCCCATGGCAGATACGGCAGCATAGATCTGTCAAAAGCGGTAAAAAACGGCGGAAGCTACCAACTGAATAACCATTTTTTCGAACTGCCGGTCAGCAACCTGCTCCTATGCAACAAAACCATCCCTTTGGGCGGCGGCGGGTATTTCAGGTTGTACCCAACCTCTCTTTTCAAGCAGGGCATAAAGAATGTTCTGAAAAAAGACAACGCCTTTATTTTTTATGCCCATCCATGGGAATTTGATCCGGACCAACCAAGAGTCCACCAGGCATCACGGGGATTCAAATTCAGGCATTATATCAACCTGAACAAAACAGAGGGCAAATTACAAAAAATAATTAACGCATTTACTGACTGCGATTTTGTTACATGCCAACGCTATCTTGATAGTATAGGAATTTCCACTTCTTAAGAGCTAATAGCTTACGGCTAACAGCCCGCCCGAAGGGCGATAATTTAAGGATAAATCAAATTGGGAAAAGATATGAAAATAGCTGTTGTCGGTCTTGGTTATGTCGGTCTGCCTTTGGCCGTGCATTTTGGTACAAAATACCAGACCATTGGGTTTGATTTAAAGCAGTCCATTGTGGACAATAGCCTGGCCCATAAAGACCCCACCGGGGAAGTCTCAAAAGAAGAGTTTGAGAACGCCATATATTTTAAGCCAACCACTGACCCGAAACTAATGTCTGATGCTGATATCATTGTGGTGGCGGTCCCGACACCCATAGATAAAGCAAGGCGGCCAGACCTTTATCCGGTGGAAAGTGCATCAAAGACGGTGGGACAGGTAATGAAAAAGGGTTGCATTGTCGTGTTTGAGTCCACCGTGTATCCTGGTGTCACCGAAGACATTTGTGTACCGATCCTGGAAAAAGAGTCCGGCATGGTCTGGAAAAAAGATTTCCATGTTGGATACTCTCCGGAAAGAATCAATCCCGGAGATAAGGAACATACCCTTACCAAGATTGTTAAAGTGGTAGCCGGAGATGACGAAGATACCCTTGAAACGGTAGCAGTTCTTTATGAATCCATCGTGGAAGCAGGTGTACACCGGACCTGTACCATCAAAGAAGCAGAGGCTGCCAAAGTTATTGAGAACACCCAGCGGGATTTAAACATCGCTCTGATGAATGAATTGGCCCTGATATTTGATCGACTCGGTATTGATACGAAAAATGTGCTTGAAGCAGCCGGGTCTAAATGGAATTTTCTGAAATTTTTTCCCGGCCTTGTGGGCGGCCATTGTATCGGGGTTGATCCCTACTATCTAACATTTAAAGCGGAAAGTGAAGGATATCATCCTGAAGTTATCCTGGCAGGCCGCAGAATCAACGATGGAATGGGTAAATTTGTCGTGGAAAAAGCTGTTAAAATGATGATTGCTTCCTCTCAGCCTGTCAAAGGGACCAAAGTCGGTGTTCTTGGGCTTACCTTCAAAGAAGATTGTCCGGATTTGAGAAACACCCGCGTCATTGATATTGTCCGGGAACTTGAATCTTATGGCTGCGAAGTTCTAGTCCATGATCCCATGGCGGATCCGGAGGAATCCGGCCGATATTACAATGTAGAGCTTAAACCCTGGGATGCGTTGACGGATTTAGGGGCATTAATTCTGGCTGTTCCCCATGCCTGGTATAGAGAGCAGCCTTTGAAAGCACTCACTGATAAATTAAATCCCATGGGCGGCCTTATAGATGTGAAAAGTATTCTGGATGTCAAAGAAGTCAAAAAAGCCGGTGTTCCATTCTGGCGGTTGTAAGGAGAGTCAATGATTAAAATTATGCTGATTGCCGGAGCCCGTCCCAATTTTATGAAAATTGCACCCATTGCGCGGTCTTTTAATAAAACCAATGAAATTGAATATAAGATTCTGCATACAGGTCAGCATTATGACCAGAACATGAGTGATATCTTTTTTGAAGAGCTTGGTATCAGAAACCCGGATTATCATCTGGGTGCCGGCGGTGGGACTCATGCGCAGCAGACAGCTAAAATTATGGTGGAATTTGAATCCATATGTGAGAAGGATCGACCCGATTTAGTTGTGGTCGTCGGGGATGTGAACTCAACCCTGGCCTGCTCCATTGTTGCCAAAAAAATGCATATTAAGGTGGCCCATGTTGAAGCCGGTCTGCGCAGCTTTGATCTTGCCATGCCCGAGGAAATCAATCGCATGGTCACAGATTCGATTTCCGATCTTTTTTTTGTCACTGAGAAACAGGGGATGGTCAATCTCAAGAAAGAGGGCAAACCTGATTCATCAATTCACTTTGTCGGGCATGTAATGATTGATAATTTGTATTATCAGCTCTCAAAACTGGAAAAAATGTCCCCGGAAACATTTAAAACGACTGAATATAAACAGCAGCATACCAGATATGGTGTAGTAACGCTTCACCGGCCTTCAAATGTCGATGATAAAAATACCTTGGAGGCAGTGATGGATTCCCTGGCCGGCATCTCCAGGACGCTTCCTTTAATTTTCCCGATTCATCCAAGAACACGGAAAAATCTTGAAACGTTTGGTATCAAACCGGCAGAAACCATAACCCTTACAGATCCGTTGTCCTATATGGAATTTTTAAATCTCTGGAAAGATTCCGTAGTTGCTTTGACGGATTCCGGCGGGCTTCAGGAAGAGACAACCGCTCTTGGAATTCCCTGTCTCACCTTAAGAAAAAATACGGAAAGACCCATCACGGTCACCCAGGGTACCAACGAACTGGTTGGAACCTCAAAAGAGAAATTGATGGTCAATTTTGAGAAAATCATGGCAGGCAACTGGAAAACCGGCAGAAAACCCGACTTGTGGGATGGCCGGGCCGCTGAACGTATTACCGATATTATTCTGACTCACTGATATCGTCTTAATCAGCACTGTCATTCTATTACAATTTTGAAGCTTAATTTAACAATAAAGGCAGCGGCTGCCTCAGATAAAGATGCCTGGGATAATTATGTTCTTTCCCATTCAAACGGTATTGCCTACCAGCTTTTCGCATGGAAAGAAGCCGTTGAAAAAGCCTATAAATTCGAGGCCTGCTATCTTATGGCGCGGGGCAAGCGCCGGATAAAAGGCGTTTTACCGCTGATAATTTTCAAATCACCTTTTTCCAAAAAGAAACTGATATCCCTGCCGTACTGTGATGCAGGAGGGCCTTTGGCAGATGATACCTTAATTGAAAGCGCATTATTTCAGAAATCATTAGAAATAGCTCAGTCCGCGAAGGTGTCCATAAGATCCACCAGGCCATTTGCAGATCTGCCTTCCAAAACGACGATCAATCAGCAAAAGGCAAGAATGCTTCTTAACCTTCCTGATGGTTCGGATTTGCTTCTTGCGGGGTTAAAGGCAAAAGTTCGCAGCCAGGTAAAAAAAGCCTACAAAAACGGCCTGATATCAACCCTGGGATCCCTGGATTTGCTACCTGATTTTTATTCGGTGTTCTCCGAAAATATGAGGGATCTGGGGTCTCCGGTCCACAGCAGGAAATGGATACATGCCATTCTCAAATACTACGGAAACCGTGCACATGCTGCGGTTGTTTACACCTCGTACGGGGAGCCGGCTGCTGCCGGAATTATCCTGTGCCATCCCAGGGTTGTGTCCATCCCATGGGCCTCTTCCCTGCGTCGGTTCAACAAACTTAATCCCAACATGATGCTTTACTG
>JAQYWJ010000148.1 GCA_030145005.1 Desulfobacter sp.
GTGGGTCGGTTGACCACATTGGTCATGGGGCGGTAATGCCGGATAAAATCCAGATTTACCGTGGTGAAATCATCCACCTTATGGCCCAGGTTTCTGACCAGGGTCAGGGCTTTTAAGAATACTTCCGGAAGAATGACGGCTGATCCGGCATTGATGAATACACCGTGTTCAAGGTCTGCCAGGGTTGATGCGAGGGTCTTGAAATCATGAAGGGTTGCCGCACCGCAGGCAGCGCCGTCAAAGCCCGGGTGCATATGGATGATGTCCGTACCAATGGCCACATGGACAGTTACGGGCAAATCCAGGCGTGCGCCGGCAGCGGTCAGGCTTGAATCCTTAAAAGGCAGGTTCAGATCTTCGATAAGCCGGCCCACGGCTCGCCCCAGTCCTGTTTTCTGCTCATGAGCCCTGGAAATGGCCTGGTTGAGCAGTTCCGAGGTCTCCTGGGCCATGCCGAAGCTGCCGGAGGTCAGACTTTCGGCCACATCTTCACTGGTGCGGCCGGTGAATGCCACCTCAAAATCATGGATGATGCAGGACCCGTTCATGGCCAGATGGGTGATCACGCCTTTTTCCATGAGATCAATCAGGATGGGTGCCATGCCGGTTTTGACCACATGCCCGCCCATGCCGAAGCAGACATGGCGATTTTTTTGGGCTGCACCTGCAATGGCGTCAACCACATTCCGGATATCTTTGCCCGCAAGAATGGCGGGCAACCGGTCAAAAAAAGTCCCAAGGCCTGCGCCCTTTGTCCAGGGTTCGGCAAAATCATCCCGGGATACCAGGCTTTTTCTGTCCTTAATGGAATAGGTGGAAAGTTTTGAGTAATCTAATTTTGAGCAATACAGGGGGGGCTGCTCGGCCCCTTTTTTATTGATCATGGAACATCATCCTTTCGGCAAGATCGCAAAGAATATGACCCAGGGTGATATGAACCTCCTGGATACGGGCTGTTACGGGACTGTCCACACAAAAGGCCATATCACTTATTTCTTTCAGCTTTCCCCCGGCCCCGGAAAATCCCACCAGGGTCAGCCCCTGATCCTTTGCCACAGCGGCAGCCCGGATCACATTGGCAGAGTTGCCCGAAGTTGAGATCCCAATGGCCATATCTTTTTTGTGTCCTAAAGCCTGGACCTGTTTTGAAAAAATTTCGTCAAAGGAGTAATCGTTGCCGATACTGGTGATAATCGAGGTGTCGCAGGTCAGGGCAATGGCGGGCAATGGTTTGCGTTCCATCTGAAATCGGTTAACAAATTCTGCAGCAATGTGCTGGCAATCCGCCGCAGATCCGCCATTGCCGAAAAGCAGCAGTTTTCCGCCTGCATTAAGGGTGTCTGCCATTTGCCGGGCACAGGTTTCAATAAGATCCTCATGGGTTGCAAAAAAAATTTGTTTGGTTTCAATGGCATCCTGAACAGTCTGCCGAATCAGCTCTTTCATTTGTTTCCTTTGGTTTTAGACGCTTTTTTTCTTTAAAAACGAGTACAGGTATTGAACGGTATCAGGCTGACTTGATGGAGCTGTTCAGACTTGTTTCTTCAGCCTGGTCGTGGATATTTTGAATTCTTTCAAGATTCTGTCTGTACTGTTTATTTTCAGGGTCCAGGTCCAGACTTTTTTTTGCAAAGCTTAAGGCAATGGACAGGTTTTTTTTTTGTAACGCCATGGCCCGGGCATAGCCGGACAACGCCTGGGGATCATTGGGATTGAGTTTCACGGCCTGGTTGAACTGGGTTGCGGCACCTGGGGCATCTTCCCTTTCCAGAAATATCTGGCCTTTAATTCTAAAGGCCGTGCCGGATTCGGGTTTGAGCCGGATGGCGGCATCCAGGTGGGGCCTGGCCAGGTCAAATTCTTTTTTCTTGAACAGAAGATGGCCCAAAAGCAGCTCAATTTCAAATACATCAGGATTGATTCCATGGGCTTTTTTAAGGTAGGCCAGGGCGGAATCGTTTGTATCGTTGATCCGGTGGATCAGGCCGATATTGTGGATGACCATCACCTCTTCGGGATTGATCTTTTGAGCCTTTTCAAAGAATTCCATAGCCTTGTCCAGGCAGGCGTCCATCCCAAAGGCCACGCCCAGGCTATTGAGCAGGTTTATATCGGCCGGGGCAATGGAAAGCCCTTTTTCGTATTCAGTGATGGCTGCGTCAATATTGTTGAGCTGGAACAGCCTGTCTCCACTGATATTCAGGGACAGACCGTCAAATTCAACAGTATGACCGGGGCCGAAAAATGCGGCATGGTCCAGGGCCTTGAGCGCGCATCCCGCCATCTCTTCAACCGGGAAATCATGAAAGGGGAATGCAATTGTTCCCATGAACAGTTTGGCATTCAGGGCCTGGGAAATTTTTTCATTGAGCAGGTCAAGAAGTTTTTTGCCTTGGTCAGCTGTTTGGTAATCCCAGAACACAAAGATGGCAGTGAACGGGTCCAGGCATTCCCAGATGCCTCTGTCTTCATCCAGCACCGAATGAAAGCAAGCGTGAAAAATCTCATTTGCTTTATCAATGGCTTCTTCCGGCGCTGCCGGATCAATCTGTATGGCCGCCGTGGTAAATGTCTGTTGGGATGCGCAGGTATCGGCTAAACGCCGGGAAAAAACTTCGAATTCCTTTGACGGCTGTGTGAGCAGGTCCGAATAGTAAACTTCCGGAGGCCTAAGGTCAGGGGCGTCTCCGTTTTTTTTTAAAAACTGGGTCTCTTTTGCAATGAATTTCAGCATCATAATTAATCTATCAGTTTTTTTAAGATGTTGGCAAGGATCTTGTCCTGTCCGGGTTGAAGTGTTCTGGGGTCAATGATGAACCAATCGTCCTCAATGCGTCCCATCACGGCCGGATCAAAGGCCCGCAGTTTTTTGTCCAGGGCTGTCACGGACATGGTTTTGGGCCGGATAGTCAGGCACCGGGTGGGCAGGGTTAGTCCGGGATAGGAACCGCCGCCCGGCCTGGACGTCATATCTGCCAGGGCAAGTTCCGCCTGGTTACCCACAGCTTTGGTGACCAGTGAGAACAGAACGTCTGCATCCCGGCAGATCCGTTCATAGGGCAACGTCAGCATTCTCAGGGTAGGGATCTTTTCAACAGCCACCAGGGGGTCCCGGTAAAGTTTGAGTGTTGCTTCCAAACCTGCCAGGGTCATCTTGTCAATGCGCAGGGCCCGGGTCAGCGGGTTGGCCTTGATCTGGTCCAGGCACTGTTTTGTGCCGACAATAATGCCGGCCTGGGGACCGCCTAAAAGCTTGTCTCCGCTGAAGGTGACCACGTCGGCACCCGAGGCCACCTGTTCAAAAACCGGGGGTTCGGAAGGCAACCCGAATGCGCTGAAATCAATCAGCGTGCCCGAGCCCAAGTCTTCCATCACCGGAATGCCATGAGGCTTTCCAATGCCCACCAATTCCTTGAGCGAAACCGACGTGGTGAATCCCTCAATTTTATAATTGGAGGTATGAACCTTGAGTAAAAGCCCTGTCTCTTCGGTAATGGCATTGGTGTAATCATGGGGGTGGGTGCGGTTGGTGGTCCCCACTTCCTTTAAAATACACCCGCTTTTTATCATTACGTCCGGTATCCTGAAGGAGCCGCCGATCTCCACAAGCTCTCCTCTGGAAACAATGACCTGGCGTCCCTGGGCAAGGGTATTTAAGGCCAGTAGTACGGCACCGGCATTGTTGTTTACGGCCATGGCTGCTTGCGCCCCGGTCAATTCGCAGATCAGCTCTTCAATTGCCGCGTAGCGGATGCCGCGCTTGCCCGTTGCAAGATTGAGCTCAAGATTGGAATAAGAGGATGAGACCGCCATGATATTATCTAAGGCATCCCGGCAGAGCAAGGCCCTGCCAAGATTGGTGTGCAGGACCACGCCGGTGGCGTTGATCAACGGGTTAAGCCGGTTTTTCATTTTTTGACCGGCAAGCAGGGCCGCCTGCTTTAGTATATCTTCATCACTGATTATTACAGGTCTGTCTTCAAGTATTTGTTTGCGGGTATTGTCAATGGCCCTTCGTACAGATTCAAGTACGAGGCGGCGCGGCATCCGTGTAAATCGGTCATCTGTTTCGGCAAGGGCCAGGATATGATCTACACTGGGAAGGGATTTTAATTGTAAATGCTTATCAGGTATTGGCTGTTCCATGCGGCGGTTCCTGTATCAGTATATCTAAGGGCAGATCGTCGATGCACCGGGCCAGGGATGCACCGTCCAGATTCATTTTTTTTATGATGGGTTCCAGGTACAGGGCATCTATTTTATCAATATCAAAACCTGTGAAAAATTTTTCCATGACCTGGTCCGCCAGATAGACAATCTCCACCAGCTGTGAATGGGCTTTGGCATCTCCAGGGGTATGGTGGCAGCGGATGACTTCGGTCAGTGCATCTGAAAAGCCCCATTTCTCCGCCAGAATCACGCCTGCCCGGCAGTGGTTGAAGCCCAGCACTTTTTCTTCGGCTTGGATGAAATTTTGTTTTTCATCCCCCAAGGTACGAAAAAAAAACGGTAAACGGTCTGATATATGCTGGTCCAGAACGACCTTGCCGATATCGTGCAGCAGACCTGCCGTATACGCCAACCAGGGATGAGCTAAACCGGCCTTCTTTGCCAGCCGTTCTGCAAGGCAGGCTACACCCACGGCATGGAAAAAAAGTCCTCCCTTGCATAGGGAATAGCCTGCCGGTCCGGTCTGTTTAAAATAGCTTTCAAGGGCCGTTGTTATTACACTTTTGACCAGCCTCTCCTTGCCAAGCATCATCACCGCATCCTTGAGCGAGTCAATTTTTATGGTGCCCGAAAAAAGGACGGAGTTGCACATTTGCAATGTCCGGGCAGACAGTACTTGGTCCTGGGACAGCTCATGGGTAATATCATCAATACTGTAGCAGTCCTGGTTGAACATCCTTAAAATTTTTAGTGCGGTCTGGGGGATAGGTTGGAGATTGTCAATGGTGTCCATGATGGCTTCAGGACCCGAAACCGGTGCAATGGCGCCCGGGGCACTGGCTGCTTCCCAGACCGGCGCAATTTTTGTTTCACCGGTCATCATGTCCAGTTCAAGGGTACAGGCGAAAAAACCGCCGGTCTCAGATTTGAGGATTTCAATGCCCTGTTCCTTCAATATCCGGCGGGCAATATCTGCAGATCGGCCCCCGATGTCCAGGCCCAGGTCCATGCCGGAAACAGGCCCGACCAGAGCCCCTCCTGCAATGGTGGCCTTTAGGGCTTGTGTGGTGCATCCCATGCGTGTAAGTTCGTTGATCAGCATCGGAATGCCCGTAGACCCATATTTTCCCGGGGTATCAGGTTCAAATTCCACATCTTTCAACGGGGAGGGCAAAAGGATATGGATCAGTCCCCCGGCTTTCCGCTTCTGGTCATACAGTGCCAGGCCCAAGCAGGTCCCGAGGATAGCCTGGAATTTCTGAGGTGATTTTTTCCCCACCCTGAAGCGGCTTGTGGAAATGTACTCGTTTTGCATATAGTTCATTAAATAAAGATACAGATGGTGATTTTTGTTAAAATAGAGTTAATATCATTGATTGATTAGAGGATTCAACCCTAATCTAATCTGAGGTC
>JAQYWJ010000149.1 GCA_030145005.1 Desulfobacter sp.
TTCAACCATTTTGAACAGGTTGAAAATTCGGCCAGCCGCAAGTTTCAGGGCACCGGACTGGGGTTGTCCTTAAGCCGTCAGCTCATAGAACTTCACGGCGGAAGAATCTGGGTAGAGAGCAAAGGAGAAAATCAGGGCAGCACTTTCTTTTTTGTCATCCCGGTTTAAGAGATAGAAGAAATCGTTTAGAGGCGAGAAGCATCAAAATGAAAAGAACAATTCCCTTTGTCAAGTACACATCTTACGGCAATAATTTTGTGATTGTCGATGAATTGGAAAACCCGCTTTTCCTTGAAAAGGAGAAAACCCGGTTTGCCAATTTTGCCACTAATATTTATTTTGGTGTCGGCTCTGATAATTTTCTGGTGATACAACGCTGTACAAAGGAGGTGCTGGAAAGCATCAACCAAACCCACGGCTACTGGTCAAAAATGCCGGCATTGGATGAGGCTGATTTTATTTTCAGGATGTTTGAGCCCGACGGAACAGAGGCGTTTTCCTGTGGAAACGGGCTCATGTGCATTGCCCGTTATCTGTTTCGTACATACAAGCTGGAATCGGTCAAAATCGTCACTGAAATTCCCACCGCAACACCGAAAGTCATTAATATCGGTACGGAACCCGGTGAAAACTTAAGCTGGGCCAATTTAGGACATCCCAGAAAAATTACCTCCCACATGTTTAACCCCGAAACACCTGATCCCTATGACGACATCATCCTATCCACGGACCATCTATACGTCACTTTCCGGGCCCATGATCTTCAACCGTTCTCAGACGATACCCTGATCCGGCTAAAGGGCTATATCGTTTTTACAGGTGAACCCCATCTGGTTGTCTTTCCTGAAAAAGACGGCATCCTGGACGGGTTTCAGGAAGTTTTGTTCGCCTCCTCCGCCATGTCTTCTTCCACAGGAAAGGCCGTTGAACGCCGGATCAGTTTCGGAACCTGGCTGGTGGAGCGAATCGGATTGAGTTTGAATCAAAATTATGAATCCCTTTTTCCGGCCGGCATAAATGTAAATTTTGCAAGGCCCATCCTGAGTCAAGGGGATAATATCGTGGAATACAGGTGTTTTGAAAGGGGTATCAACCGTGAAACACTGGCCTGCGGAACCGGAGCAGTCGCGGTTTCTTATATTTCCAAACGCTTGAATCTGCTTCAATCTGGAAAGAACACGGTGCTGCCTTACCGTTGTCGGCTGCATGAGGCCGACGCCCGGATTCAGGTCAGTGAAGATGACAGCGGATGCTGGCTTCACGGTAACCCAACCATGCTGTTTAAAGGCGAATTTGAACTCAAAGAATAGACAATTATGTCGGCTGCAGGGCAATTGGTAATTCGAGCGTCAGGTGCAACTGATAAGGCTATGATAAACACGATTAAGATAAGCGGCAACAGGAAATGACTTCAGGCGAAACAATTCAAGCACCGAATCAATCCTTTGGTTCAGCGAGGTTAAAGCTTTATGTCAGCGCGATTATTCTTCTTGCCGTTGCTTTAGGGTTCAACGCGCTCTTCAATTTCTCAACTTTAGATAAGCTGGTTACGGAATCGGCAACACTAAAATACCATATCATCGGGGAGGATCTCAAAAGGCAGATTAAAGCATCTGTTCAATCCGGGCGATTCCTTCAAGCATCAGATGAGATGGAAAAACTCCTTTTTAATGGAAAGCAAAGGCTGCATCGGATATCATCTGGAAACTACTTTGGTAAAAAAGGTTTCACGGAGTCCGTCGAGAATGATGTGGCATTTTCTATCTATCTTCCTGATGGGAAACTGTTGAGCAGTACAGCCAAAAAGCAGTTTGGCCCACAGGCGCCTTTTGCATTGGAAGACCTCAGAACCAACATGAATGGGGATTCTTCCCCCTCCGGTCAGTCTAAAATCATTACCCAAAATGGCTGGCGGTTTTTACAGTTCCCCATTCAAAGTTCTCCCAACGAATGGTCCGGCGTCCTTGTCATTTCGTTTAAACATGCCGGAAAAACAGGCATATTTTCAAAAGATCTGAAAAAACAGTTTTCACTTGCTTGGGCGTTGTTTGTTAGTGGAAGTGTCTTTTTAGTCTTTCTTTTAATCATTGTTTCAAAGAAAGGTGAGGATAAAAAAGCGTTTCCCCAAAAAAAAATAACAGCTGTAATGTTTTTTATCATTGCACCGATACTCATTGTCTTCTCGGGTCTTAACACGTATACCGCCTCAAAGCACTATCTGGAGATTTCTCAAAAGAAAATTGAGATGACTTTGGCTCTTGTCAAAGAACATGTGGAAGGATTTTTGGGTGAGAATGATTCGGTTCTCGAACATGCTGTAAAAGAAGACGGGCAGTTTTTGAAAATGCTGAAACCTTACCCGATTCTTGACGCGTTGATTATTCTGGACTCGGGTGACAACTGGATTTTTGGCGCTAAACAGGAAAATACCGAAATACCGTCAGCACTTTACAGCAGATGGGGTGATAAGCTGGCAGGTAAAGTTAAAATTCTGGACGGATCCCATCGTTTGGAAATCTTAAAAGGCAAAGAGCAGTCGGTTGGCTCCGTTGTCATCCGGGTTTCTAAGGATCATTTTATTAAGAAATCGGCGAATATGATCCTGAATGCCGGGACAGTCGTGGCCATATCCATCCTGTTCTTGATCGAATTATTGATTTTTGGTTTTTACTTTATCGACAAGCCGCCTCCCAAGGAAAAAGAGGATAGACCCGTTCATTTCGGCCTGATACGACCGGTAACCTTTCTGTTCCTTTTCGGTATAGATATTTCCATCTCGTTTATCCCCCTTCATATGGAAAAAATTTATACGCCACTAATGGGGCTTTCCAGAGACACGGTGATGGGATTGCCGATTTCCGTTGAGTTCTTTTTTGTCGGCATTGCTATTTTTTTTTCCGGGTTCTGGAATGATCGGAGGGGGTGGCATGAACCTTTTCTCACAGGTTTGTTCTTAGCCGGCACAGGCGTGCTCTATTCCTGGCTGGCACCCAATGTGATTCACTTCGTCATTTCTCGGGCATTCGTGGGTATTGGATATGGACTCACTCTTTTGGCCGCCCAAGGGTTTGTGATTGCTTTCAGCGGTGAAAAAAGCCGGGCGCGGGCATTTGCCCAGTTTATCGCAGGGTTGTATGCCGGTAGTATCTGCGGGGGAGCCACGGGTGCACTTCTTGCTGAAAAATTAGGCTATAGCTGGGTGTTTTTTATCGGTGCCGTTACACTTTACAGTATCATCGCCTATGCATTGATTTTCATGCGCAAGGCCATGATACGTCCTAAAAAGGTGACACCGGCCAAGCAGCAGGAGGTCATGCCTGCCAGACATACCTTTAAAAGATTCTTTAAAAACAGGATTGTTCTAAGCCTGATCTTTCTAAGCAGCTTGCCTGCATCATTTGCCGCAGTAGGGTTCTTGAACTATTTCAGCCCCATATATTTAAATCGTATCGGGGCATCCCAGGCGACGATCGGACGAATCCTGATGATTTACGGCTTCAGCCTTGTTTATTTGGGACCTGTTATTGCCGACTTTGTTGACAGGTTTGATAATAAACGGAACTATGTCTTTGTCGGATGCCTTTTGGGCAGTATTGCTTTTCTGATGTTCTTTTTATTGGAAGGGCTGCTCGCCGTTACATTTGCCGTTCTTTTACTTGGGCTTTCAAATAGCTTTATTATTGCCTCCCAAAGTACATACATGTTAAGGCTGAAGGTGACGCATGCACTGGGGGCAGGAAAAGCAATCGGGATTTTCAGGGCATCCAGCAGGGTTGGACAGGCTATGGGGCCGATTATTTTCAGCAGTCTGTTTCTGTCAGAAAACATCAGGATGAGCATCACAAAATTAGGTGTCGTGTATTTGTTAACAGCCATACTTTTTCTTGTGTTCACACGTAGAGATCAAAACCAGTACAAGAGGTACTAATGGACAACAATCTATCTTCCAAAGTTAATGAAAACAGTTTAGATTCCTATTTTGATCTGGTCTTTAGACATGCTCCTGTTGTAGAAAAAACACTCAGCGAAAGTGGAAACCTCTCCATTGCTGATTACATTGACCAATACCCTTTGTCCTACGAGGAGGGATATCAGGCAAAAGATGATTTCCTGGATATTGTTTATGATTATCTTCTACCTGTTTTCGGCAGTTTCATTGCACGTGATGCCGTAAATGACCTTGCAAAAACACCGGCAGCATTGACGGCAAATCATCACGGTGTGGATTTTTTTGCCCAATCCGTTCAAGGCACATTGTTGTTTTCTCAGATTTTGTCTGCCAGGAACCCGAATCAATCCACCGTACCGGTAATTGCGTGTGCCAACATCCCCTTAAATAATTTGACCTACCCACGGGGGATGCTTTTGTACCACATGGCAGATAGTACCTTGGGCTTGGGCAGTATCCCGAAAAAATTGCCCATATTTTCCGATCGGTTGAAAAACAGTCTTGTCAGCCTGGTCGGACCGATCGATAAGGATCAAGTCGATAGGGGACGAAAACAGGTCGACAAAATGATTGAAAAAGGGAAGATTTTTTCTCAATATGGAGAGGTCGTCCAGGATATCCTTGAAACCAACTATGGAAATGCCGCTGTCCAAAGATGTAAAAATTATTCAGAGCAGTCCGTTATTTTAAATCACGATATCTGGAATCGTATGTTTACAGATCCCGGCACGGTATTGGATTTGGTTTACATGGAACTTGAAGCGATCGTCTGCAAGCTCCTTGAAAAGGATCTGCCCGACCCGGAAAGCCTTATTCATATTTTGATGTTCAATGCTGAGATAACGGCCGAACTGGTATCGGAACTGGATGGCAAGGCGGCTTGCTGGCAGGAAGATAAACTGCAAAGGCGATTATCGGAGGATTTAAAGGATAATACCGTCAAACGACAGCTTAAAAATTGTGGTACCCATTTTTTTTGGGGGGTTGGGCCGAAAAATAAATTGATTCCAATGATTTTAAAGGGACAAGGCTCAAACCGGATGGTTTTGAAAGGCAAAGATGACAAGGGAAAGGAATACAGCCTTGCGTTTGACCCCTCAAGCATTGGAGATGCATTAAAGGAAGGCCATGTTCTGCCGTCTCTTTTTACATGTTACGCGGCCCTGTCCCTTGCCAGGGGGGTTAAATGTATTGGGGGATATTACCAGAGTGAATACCTTCCTGTCATGCAAAAAAGTATTGTGAATGTTTTGCAAAAGCATCCATCCATGGAAAGGGCTGCTGTCCATGTCGGTAACATCGACGCCGGTGGCTATCTTTCAGGCATGCAGACCGTCATGACATCTGTGAAAGATCAGTCGATCATCCCGGCAGGTCCTGTTGAGATAATTGCCGGCGGCGGACTTGACAGCGACAATATTGAAAAATTGAAAAACCTTTCTATAAAGGAAGCCCATTTGGCTTCAATGCTGGAAACCATCCCCGATCTGGTTCCCTATGGAGAAAGACCGGACGGATGGGAGGATAACATTTCAAGACTCTGTATTCAGCATCTTGGGAAAAAAATCGTTATTCTTTAACACTACAGCGACACTTCCGAAA
>JAQYWJ010000150.1 GCA_030145005.1 Desulfobacter sp.
GACTGGCGAATACATCCAAAGGTGTCTACATCCTGCCGAACGTAGTCCCAACAAATGGGACTCAGGCTAGTCAACCTGGGCTTTTACAAGCCCCTTCTGAATCTTTGATTCAGGAGGGGTAGTTGACCTCTATTCCTGGGATTGCAGGGCGTTGAGCCGAAGCGTTAAAGGCCGGTCCTCTTCCATCTCTTTGGAAAACCCGATGGCCCCTGGATTTCTGAACCGGTCAGGACATGCACAGGCCGCCACCCAGTCCTCCCTTATAGCCTTTAACACCTTAAAGGCGTTGGATTCCAGATCAACAATGCTTTTTTCCATGACCAGTTCCAGGCGTCCGTTGCGTTCCTCAAGGTGCATGAGCCGGGCAATGGGCATACCGGCCGGCTGCCACTGGTCAAACTCTTTTTCCAGGTTGATAATGGCCGCCATCTGACCTGTAGCGCCGCCTGCAATGAGGTGAAAGGCCGTAAGTCCCAAATTGTAAGCATAACAACAGTCAAAATAGGTTGGATCGGTACCCCGGCCATCATACCCGTAAAAATGGGTCTGTGTTTTAAATTCGGCCTGGGACTTTTTAAATATATTTACAAAAATCTGTGGGGTTTCTTCTTCAGGATCCAGCATGCCCGAATTGACCAAGGCAAGCTTCAGGGTTTTAAGGGAAATGATATCCGGTTTGATCAGCACATATTTATCCTGGGGGTTTTTAAACAATGCCGGGGCAAACAGATCCGGATCCATGCCCGCATCATCCATGAGCGAAACATAATCATCCCGAAGAATACCAACCTTGTAACGCCCCTGCTCCCGAAGCACGTCCAGATACTCTTTAACCATGTCCATGATGATCTTCTCGGTTTTGACCTGGGAGAACTGGAAGTTGCCGTGAAGATCCCTTTCCACCAAAAGCCCTTCCCTGAAAAACCTGGGCAGCTGATTGAACAGCTCATCGTCCCGGATATTCCATATGGGAAACCGGCCCTTGTCCATCATCCCCTGGGAGATCCTGCGCAGATAATCCAGTTTCTCGTTCAGGGTGGGAAAGGTTCTGTGGAAATCTATGTCATGGATTCTATTATAATCTGCAATGATTTTATTGAGTTTTGTGATGAACACCTGGATTTCATTGATAAATTCCAGGATCCCTTCCGGGATGATCATCAGTCCGTAATTTTTGCCGAAGGCAGCCCGCCGGACAATAATGTCACAGATCACCCGGGACAGATGGCGCAGGGTCATGCCATAGGCATTATAATCCATCTGCCCGCCCTGCTTCCGGGCCTTTGACATACGGTCCTGGTCCACATAGTCTGCTAACTCCTCACCGATCAAAGCGATATTCACATGGGTCTGAAGCGCTGTCTCCAGCGTAAGATGGCTTGCCACCCGGCCCATGACCTTGCACACATGCCAGTATTTAATGTCGGAGCTGCCGTCATTGGCCAGATTGGAAATATTTTGTGCAAAGGCCCGGGCCGCAGAATGAAATCCAAAGGAGGTAGCGCACAACAGTTTGCCGCTTTCTGTTTTTACCTGGATATCGCCGTCAATGGTTTTAGGTATACCAATGACTTTTATCCCTGAAGATTTAAAATGCTGGGCCAGAAAGGCTGCGTTGGTATTGGAATCATCTCCGCCGATGATCACCAATGCATCCAGATTCAATCCCTTGCATACAGTCAGGGCCAATTCCATTTTGCTGCCGGAATCAATTTTGGTCCGCCCGGTTTTAATCATGTTAAAACCACCCATGTTTCGGTGGGTGTCTACCAGTCCTGCGGTGATTTCAATGTACCGGTTTTCAAGCAGCCCTTCAGGCCCTTTAATAAACCCGAACATCTTTGACGCGTTGTTGAAACGTTTCATCTCATCAAAAAGGCCTGCAATTACATTGTGCCCACCCGGAGCCGGGCCGCCGGAAAAAACCACACCGATGTGTCGCGGCTTTGAAAATTCCAGTTTTGCATTTTCATCGGGGTTAGAATCTGTAATCACCTGCTGCACCGGGTTGTTGATAATTCCGGGCAGCATACGTTCCGCCTCGGTATCTTTCAAAAAACGATATTCATTCAATGTCTCAAGAGATGTATGTGATGCATTAAAAATATCTATTTTTTCAGGAGAAAACCGTCTTCGTGCCAGGGTTTCCCTGCTGTCCTCATTCATGGTTTGAAGGGCTTGCGCCCGCACGTCGGAGGGGATTTTCAGGGTATTGTCTTCCATCATTACTCCAGAATATTTAGTGTTTGAACGGCTCGATAGAGGAGCGCTTGCTCACAAAGTCACCCATCTGCGGCGTTGCAAAAAAATTTACAATCCTCACATACTTTAGTATGTTCCGGTTGTAAATTTTTCTTCGCCTTGCATCTGGGCAACTTTTCGGCCAAATACGGGTTTCCGTTCAGGCATTACCTACTGTATCATAACCTGATTTCGACCATTTTCCTTTGCCTTGTATACAGCCATATCCGCCCGGTCAAATAAATCCGTTGGTGACTTATCACCTTCCTTGATGCAGGAAACGCCAATGCTGACCGTAACTCTAACCGTTTCCTTTTTATACAGGAATTCAATTTTTTCTATGGTCTGGCGGATTCTCTCCGCGACCATCATTGCGCCCTTAATGTCTGTCTCCGGCATAATGACGACAAACTCTTCTCCGCCATACCGGGCAAGCATATCATTTTTTCTTAATAAAGGCCGGGTCCGTTTAATCATTTCCTGCAGGCACCTGTCACCAATGGCGTGTCCGTAGGTATCATTAATGTTTTTGAACTTATCCGCGTCAATGATCAAAAGAGAAAAAATGTTTTTATAGCGAAGAAACCGGTCCATCTCCTCTTCAATTTTCTTGTCATAGGCCCTGCGGTTTTTGGCACCGGTCAGCTGGTCCTCGTTGAGTTTTTTCTCCAGCTCTTCGGAGTATTTTGTGGCAGCCTGCAACTCCTGCTTGAGTTTGGCAAATCCCGAGGTAAAGAAGTTCTTGCTTTTTTCAGCCAGCCGGCTGATGGCCTGGTCCACTTTCTGTTTTTTCTGCAATGCCTTTTCAATGGAAGAAAGACCTGTGGAAATCTTTGCCCGTAAATCATCTAAGCTTTCAGCCACATCAAATGAATTTTTGATCCCAGCCATTTCGTCATTTAAAATGGATTCAAATCCCTGATTTGAGGAAAGCAAAGAACTTGTGTGTTCATAGGAAGAGGCCAGTCTCTTTTCAATTTCAAAAATCCTTGCCACGATATCTCGGATAAAAGCTTTCACATTTTCCCGATCCTGGCTGGTTTCTGAAATATAATTGAAAATAAGGGAAAAAATATTTTCCCGAACCGCTTCAAAATCTTGTATTTCTTCTATCTTAAACAGATTTGAGGTAATGGATTCCAGTTTTCCGGTATATTTTTTATCAAGGGTGGATTTCAGATGATTCAACACATCCTGGTAGCTCTGCCTGAGATTGTCCAGTATCTGATCTTCGGACGAATTTTTTCGAAGAGAGAAAAAAAATCCTTTCTTTTTTTTGGCAACAGCAGGGCCGATATCTTCCTGGATCATGGCGGTTTTAATCTGGCCGAAAATGTATTCGATTTTGGCCGGGGAAGCCTTTTTACGCATGGCCGTACCCAACTGGGTGCAGGCCTTGCCCAATGCCGTTCCGTCCTGGGAAAGCACATCTAAAATAATGGGAAAATACCTTCTGTAAAGGTTATCAAGATTTCCATACTGCGCCTCCACTGCATCCAGTTCCTTGAGCAGGCGATCCTTCTGGGATCTCAATTTAATTATTTCTGCTTGTAATTGCTCTGTTTTATCATCACGTTGTTCGGCCATAATGTATCCCCAAATTTAAACGACTTGTAATGATTGATTACTTTTAACCAGTGAGACAAAGAAAGTAAAGTTAATTTAACAGGCTCAAGGCTTGATTGCGACTGCTAAAAATTGTAAAAGATGGCACATATTAACCCGAATTTTACCTGATTGGCAAATCAGGATTTAAAATCAGCAGATTAAGGCACATGCTCAAAATCAATTGAGGAGATACAAGGGTGGTATTTAACTTTTTTAAGAAGAAAAAGAAAACCCCTGAAACTGAACCCGTTTCAGAAGAAAATAGATCCGAAGAAGAGCCAATTTCACCGGAAGCTTCTTTGCAACCAAACGTAGAACCAAACGTAGAACCAGACTTGCAGTCAGATGAATCTAAGGCGGCAAAAGAATTTGCCGAGGAAAAGCCGGTCTCGCCCGGAGAACCAGCCATGGACCTTCCTGCGAAGGAGCCGGAACCGGACATAGAACCGGATTCGGCCCAGGAATCCGATACAACTCAGGAGCTGGATATAGAGCAGGAACCGGCCCAGACTGAAGAATCTGTTCTCCAGGCACAGGCACCGGTTCAAGAAAAACCTGCAAACAAAGAGGGTACAGGGCTGTTCTCAAAACTTAAATCCGGTTTGGCCAAAACCCGGACCGTTTTGAATACGGATATCACAGAACTGTTTTCCTCGGCCAAAACCATAGATGACGATTTGTTTGATGAGCTCGAAGAAGGTCTGGTCACTTCTGATCTTGGTATTGACATCACCATGGACATAATGGAGCGAATCAGGAAAAAAAGCCGTGGTCTGTCCACGGGGGATCAGCTTCGCCAAGTGCTCAAAGACGAGTTGCTCACCCTTTTTCATGAACCCGAACCCCCTGCCCTCTCCAGGCCCAAACCCTATGTGATCATGATGGTGGGAGTCAATGGGACCGGCAAAACAACCACACTTGGCAAACTGGCCATGAAATATAAAGCCGAAGGCAAAAAGGTATTGATTGCAGCGGCAGATACGTTCAGGGCCGCAGCCATTGAGCAGGTCGAAATCTGGGCCCAGCGTGCCGGGGCAGACATTGTCCGGCACAGAGAAGGTGCGGACCCTGCCGCAGTTGCTTATGATGCCGTTGAAGCCGGCATGGCAAGGGGGGCTGATGTGGTTCTCATTGACACGGCGGGCAGGCTGCACACCCAGAAAAATCTCATGGAAGAGTTAAAAAAGATCAAGCGCTCCGTGGATAAAAAATACAAGGGGGCACCCCATGATGTAATGATGGTCATTGACGCCACCACCGGCCAAAATGCCCTGTCCCAGGCAGATATTTTCCACAAGGCCGTGGGGCTTACCCAGATGAGTGTCACCAAACTGGACGGCACGGCAAAGGGCGGGATTGTGGCAGCAGTCTCATCCACCATGAAGCTGCCCATAGCCTACATCGGTGTGGGTGAGGCCATAGACGATCTGCAGGAATTTGATGCAAAACGCTTTATCAATGCGCTGTTCGATGACTGATTGCGAGCCTTGGTTCTCAGTGCCCATCCAGAAATAAGAATTTTTGTTCAAGTTCAAGGCGGCTGAAAATTTTAAGAGCCTGTTTATAATTCAAAAAGATCCAGGGACGGCTTCTCCATATCCACGTATATCATCCGACCTTCCCTGGACTGATTTTTTCCAAGAAGGATATTAAGGACAGCCATCATCTGAAACGATGCAATAAGTGCCGGAGAC
>JAQYWJ010000151.1 GCA_030145005.1 Desulfobacter sp.
TTGAAAGCGGAGATGTGTTTGACTCTTCAGAAGGCAGACAGCCGCTGACCTTTACCGTTGATACGGGCATGCTGATCAAAGGCTTTGACCAGGCCGTCATCGGCATGAAAAAAGGAGAATCAAAAACCGTAACCGTTCCGCCTGAAATGGGATACGGCCCAAGAGACGAGAACGCCATGGTGGACATCCCAAGGGAGCAGTTCCCCCCGGAGATGGACCTGAAAGAAGGACTTGAGCTTCAACTCCAGAATCCGGCAGGTCAGCCGGTTCCTGCGCGGGTGACAAGTATAAACGAGACAAGTGTCACCATGGACGTAAATCATTTCCTGGCCGGTAAAACCCTTGTTTTTGATATCACCATTGCTGAAACCGGGCTGGAACCGCCGGCAAGCAGCTGTGGCACCAAAGGCGGGGACTGCGATTCGGGCTGTTGCGGATCCTGCAACTGTGATTAATTCATAAGGTTGTTCCTGGAGCATGGCAATGGTCAATAAAAGTCTTATTTTGACAGTTGATGACAAACCCCAGAATCTTCAGTTCCTTGGGAAGCTGCTTTCAAATAACGGATATGAAGTTGCCATGGCCCAGAGCGGGGCCCAGGCCCTGGCGTTTGTAAAATCCGAATTCCCGGATCTCATCCTTTTAGATGTCATGATGCCGGAGATGGATGGGTATGAGGTCTGTGAAAAGTTGAAGACCGGACTTCCCACCCGCCATATTCCGGTGATTTTTTTAACGGCCAAGTCTGATGCCCAGGCTATTGTAAAGGGGTTTGATGTGGGCGGGGTGGATTATGTAACAAAACCCTTTCATTCTGCTGAACTTCTGGCCCGCATCAAAACCCATATCGAACTTAAAACGCTGCGCGGCCTTTTGCCCATGTGTTCACATTGCAAAAAAATCCGGGATGACAAGGGATTCTGGAATGATGTGGACAGCTATCTTGAGACCCACTCCCATTTGACCTTTACCCACGGTATCTGTCCGGCATGTATGGACAAGCTGTATAAGGGGTATGACTGGTATAAAAAAAGGGTACAGCCTGACACCAAAGAATAAGATGACTGTTCTGGCGGCGTGTCTGTTGTCCCACCTGCCATAGTAATTTTCATATTCATTTTTTTTCTCCGCCTGTGAATTTGGTTACAGTCCGAGCGCTTGTTTGTTTTTTACGGGTTTGATTGCTTTTTCCCGGGATTGCGTTATGTTAATAATATTGTTGATTTAAGATGAAAAAGAAAAAGGGCTGGTTTTGTAACCTGACCGTTGAACATTAACCCCTTTGGAGCAAGAGGCCTGAGCATGGCATATGAATTTGATTTCAAGGCGGCCCAGGACTATGATGCCTTTTTTGAAAAAGGCCGGGCCAAACATTGCCTTGACCTTGAAATTAAACTTATCAGCTCCCTGATTCACCCCATGTCGGGTAAGCGCCTGCTGGACATTGGCTGTGGCACTGGGTTAAGTCTTGAACCTTTTGTGGATATGGGCATGAGCCTGACCGGTATTGATCCTTCAGCATATATGCTGGACAAGGCCGTTGGGCGGCTTGGATATCGCGTTGACCTTCACCGGGGTACAGCCGAGGATCTGCCCTTTGACGATAATTCCTTTGATACGGCATTGCTGTTTTTTAGTCTTGAATTTTCAAACCGGCCGGCCAAGGCCATTGAAGAGGCCTGCCGGGTGGCCCGGGAACAGGTGGTAATCGGCGTTCATAACCGGTATGCCCCCCAGAATATGGCCCGGCGGGTCAAAGGATTCTTTTTCCCGGATATGTACAGCCATGCCCATTTTTTTAGTGTGTGGGAGTTAAAAACTATGATGACCTCAATATTGGGAAAAGTGCCTGTAAAATGGCGGACAACCGTACAATTCCCGTTTCTTTCCGGGAGTCTGATCTCCAAAGTGGAAAGTCTTCGCGTGGTCCAGTGGTCTTACTGGGGCAGTTTCATTGGTATGCGCATCAAGCCT
This sequence comes from Desulfobacter sp., assembly GCA_030145005.1. Classification (GTDB taxonomy): domain Bacteria; phylum Desulfobacterota; class Desulfobacteria; order Desulfobacterales; family Desulfobacteraceae; genus Desulfobacter. The sequence goes on from JAQYWJ010000151.1 coordinate 1,975, forward strand.
GTGCCTAAGTTCCGCACCCGGCCCCTGGCCCTGAAAATCAGAAGTCGTAAAATCAATGAGCCGGCCACAGGCCTGGCGATAGGATTCAGGAGGGAAAAATGATACGTGCTCGTCTTTATGAACCCCTGTCCGATGGGGCGGTCAAATGCCTGGCCTGCAACCATTACTGCACTATTGCACCGGGACATACCGGCATTTGTGGTGTCCGGGAAAACCGGGATGGTCAGCTCTTTTCCCTGGTGTATGACCGGGTGGTGGCAGCCGGTGTGGACCCCATTGAGAAAAAACCCATTTTTCATTTCAAACCCGGCTCGCTCTCTTTTTCCATTGCCACGCCCGGGTGCAATTTTAAATGCCGATTCTGCCAGAATGCCGATATCGCCCAGGTCCGTGACCAGGGGGCAGATCCTTTTTCAGGCCGCCTTGCCGGCAAAGCAATGACGCCCGAAGAGATTGTCGCAAAGGCTGTGGAACAAGGATGCCAAAGTATTGCCTATACCTATACCGAACCCACGGTTTTTTTTGAACTGGTTTTGGATACAGCCATGCTGGCAAAGGATGCAGGGCTTGCCAATATTTTTGTTACCAACGGATTTATGAGTCCTAAGCTGCTGCAGGCCTCCGCCGCTGTGCTGGATGCAGCCAACGTGGATCTTAAATCTTTCTCTGATGAATTTTACACCCGGTATTGTAACGGTCGCCTCGAACCGGTTAAACAGACGTTGAAGAGCATGGTGGATTTAGGCCTCATGGTGGAAGTCACCACCCTGATAATCCCGGGACTTAATGACGATCCCAATGAACTTAAGCAAATGGCGTCCTTCATTGCCGGGGAATTGGGGCCTTCGACCCCTTGGCACCTATCCCGGTTCCACCCGGCATACAAGCTGACCCAGATTGGGCCGACACCTGTGGAGACCCTTGAAAAAGCCTGCGACATTGCACTTTCAGCCGGACTTGTTCATGTGTACACCGGCAATGTACCGGGTGCCAGGGAAAATACTTACTGTCCAGAATGCGGTCAGATTGTTGTCAAACGATTTGGCTATTCAGTGGAAAATCTTTTAACCCAGACCAATAAATGTCCCGGGTGCGGGTCGCCTGTATTCGGGATATATTAAAACTCGATGATCAAGTTTTTGTTAATTTGCCCAACTTCTGCGTTGGAAAAAATTCCTTGAAAACTTGATCATCGAGTAAAAAGATATTTTTTCATGAGTTCAGTTGCCGATATCCTGGACACCATCCAGGCCCGCAGCCCTGTTTCCCCCATTCTTAAAACACTTTGGACCGCCGGGTTCCAAGCCTTTCTGGCCGGTGGAGCCGTCCGGGACGCCCTTTTGGGCATATCGCCCGAGGATGTGGATATCCTGACCAATGCCTTGCCCGAAGATCTGGCCCGGCTGTTTGCCGATCAGTATCCTAGATATGTGGGAAAATCCTTTGCCGTGACCCTGGTCAACAAGGTGGAGGTGGCGACCTGCAGGCCCGCAGATAAAAAGGCTGTGGATGCCGGCCATACCTTTCCGGCCACAGACCTTGGGCGCCGGGATCTCACCATCAACAGCATGGCCTGGGATCCGGAAACCCGGACCCTGGCAGACCCCTTTGGCGGGCAGGGGGACATTGAAAACAGGACGATTCGATTCACCCGGGATTCCTTTGACCGGATTGAAGAAGACCCCGTGCGCATGGTCAGGGCCTGCCGGTTTGCTGCCCGTTTCGGATTCAAAATTGAGCCGGACGCCTTTGATGCCATCCGTGCCCATGCCCATAAAATTACTGCCCAAGGGACCGCAGACCGGATTCAAAGGGAAGTTGTCAAGGCCATGGGCATGGACAAGCCTTCGGGATTTTTTAATCTGCTTCATGATACAGGCCTTCTGGCTCGCATTCTGCCAAGCCTTGACCGGTGCTACGGTCTGGACGGCGGTCCCCAGCACGGAGAAACCGTATTTGAGCACAACCTTCTGGTGGGCGATGCCCTGCCGGCATCCATGCCCATTCTCCGACTGGCAGGGTTTCTCCATGACACAGGGAAAATGGATGCACTGGAAATCAAGGACGGCCGGAACACTTTCCCGGGACATCAGAAATTCACCCGGGCCATGATGGCCGACCTTGGGCGTCTCCGGTTTTCCAGAAAGGACATGGACCATATCCACGCCCTGGTCCGGGGGCACATGCGTCCTTTAAAGGCAGATACCTCCCCGAAAGCGGTACGCAGGCTTCTGGCCATGCTGGATGATCTAAACCTGTCCTACCAGGATTTTTTACGCATGCGCATTGCCGACAAAAAAGGCAATCTCAATCCGCTAAAGAAGCCATATTCCCTTGGAGACATCCGCCTGCGCCTGGGCAAAATTCTGGATGCCCTTAATGAACAGACGCCGTTTAATATTAATGGCCTTGACATTTCAGGCCGGGACATTCAGGAGATTTTGGGCCGGCCCCAGGGTCCGGTCATTGGAAAGGTTAAAGCTTTTTTATTTGAACAGGTGCTGGAGGATCCGTCCCTTAATCAAAAAAAGACTCTGGAAGATTTGGTCCGGCAGATGGACCAAAATCACTTTACAGATTCGGATGGCAAGGCTATAAAATAGACCCGGCAGCGCATGGTGCATATAATGCGGGATACTTTTAAAGATGAATTACGATAGGGGATATATTATGGGGGATATTGTTCTGATCAGCATTACGGGCAAGGACCAAAAAGGTCTTACCGCCCGGATTTCAACCATCCTTGCCCAGTATCAGGTGAGCATTCTGGATATTGGCCAGGCTGTAATTCATGAACATATCTCCCTTGGCATGCTGGTGGATATTCCATGTTCCCAGGATTTTTCCCTGATGTTCAAGGATTTGATTTTTGAAGGACATAAGATGGGGCTGGCCGTGGATGTTGTGCCTGTGGATCCTAATGAATACGAAACCTGGGTCCAGACCCAGGACAAGGAGCGCAGGATTATTACGGTCATGGGGCGGGACATTACCACTGCCCAGATTTCGGCTGTCTCCTCCGTGATTACCGATCATGATCTTAACATTGATTCCATTACCCGTATGTCCGGCCGCAGATCCCTGAAAAGACCGTTGGAACCCCCTATGGCCTGTATCCAGTTCGCCGTATCCGGCACACCCACAAGCATTCCCGAGATGAAAGGCCGGTTCATTCACATCTCCCAGGATCTGGGCATTGATATATCCTTTCATGATGACAATATCTACCGTAAAAACCGCAAGCTTGTTGTGTTTGATATGGATTCCACATTGATTCAGGCTGAGGTGATTGATGAACTGGCAAAACTGGCCGGGGTCGGCGATCAGGTGGCCCGAATCACCGAATCTGCCATGCGCGGGGAAATTGATTTTAAGGAGAGTTTTAGACGGCGTGTGGCCCATCTCAAAGGATTAAAAGAAAAGGATATCCAGGGCCTTGCCCAAACCCTTCCCCTGACCGACGGTGCCGATCTTGTTATCCGGACCCTGAAGGGGTTGGGCTACAAGCTTGCCATCCTTTCCGGCGGTTTTACCTTTGTGGGCAAATATCTTAAAGA
>JAQYWJ010000152.1 GCA_030145005.1 Desulfobacter sp.
GATCATCAAATCCGTATTGTTCCATATAATACGCTTTCTGGGCCTCGGTGAATTCCGGCAGGTCCTCACCTTCATCCCCGGACACATGAACAAAAGGGTCCCCGGGCATCATCCTCGGCAAAAGGAAATTCAGGGTAATGATCACCCACACCGTCACCAGGTATGAAACCACCCGGCCGGATGCCGCTCCGCTGGTTTTATTTTCTTTCATATCAGCGCCATTTTTTCCAATCTAAATAAGAAAGCTTGCCGTGCGCCGGACTGTGGTGGTCAAACATGAATATCCACCCGTCGTACTTGGCCGGCCGGAACACGGTGTACCCCGTGGTATAAAACAGCGGGATCTCAGGCACCTCTTCTGCAGCCATCTGCTGGATCTTTACAACCAGTTTCCGTCGTTTTTCAGGATCGGTTTGAGAGCGCTGGGCTTTCAGTTGTTGTCTCAGGGCCGGAGATGCCAACCCTGAACCGCCGGAAGCCGAGGGCGAGCTGGATTTCTTAATATCCCCCGTACAGTGGGCAATCAGATAATCCGGATCATTTCCCCATCCGCCGTGGCCAATGATGGCCAGATCGTAATTCTGATTTCTGACCTGGCTGTCCCGGGTTTTTCCGTTACAGCTCTTGATACGGATACCCACGCCCACAGCAGCCAGGCGCTGTTTTAAAATTTCAGCCATCCGGACTTCGCCGCCGGCACATAAAAGATCAAAGGCAAGGGGCTTGCCGTCAGGCCCTGTCCGGACAGTGCCCTTGGTCAGGGTGAACCCGGCCTGGTCCAAAAGTTTGCCTGCCTTTTCGGGATTAAAATCATAGGATTTTACGTTTTGGGCTGCCATGACATGATCCGGCGGCAGAATTCCGGCCCGGCCGGGCAGGGCCGCACCCCTGGCCACCTTGGCCACGAGTTCGTCAAGGTCAATGGCATAGGCAAAGGCCTGGCGGACCTGAACAATTCCGGCCGGACCGGAAAGATTCCGGTTGAACATCAGCCGGTATCCCCAGAATCCCGGACTCTTAAGGATCTTATGTTCGGGATTGTTCTGAAATCTGGGCAAAAGGTCCGGGGAGACGCGGATCATGTCTATTTCGTGCTTTTGGTAGGCCAGAATGGGCTGGCTCACCGGGATGAATTCCAGCCGTTTGACCCGAACAGCCGGTCCCCAGAAATCCTTAAACGCCTCAAATCGATAGGCGCCGTGTTCCCGACTGTAGCCGGTGAGCCGGTAAGGGCCTGTGCCGATCACAGCCTCCGGTTTGGTAAACGTTTTGGGATTGTCCACCTTCTCCCATATGTGTTTGGGGATAATACGGCTGGTGCTGAGGCTGTAAAGCATTGATGCGGTCGGCGTCTTCAAGGTTACCTTGATCCGGTTGTCTTCAAGTATCTCAACCCGGTCGATCCGGTCAAACACATAGGACCAGGTCATGGGGAAGCGGGTGGCATAATCCAGGGAAAAGGCCACATCTTCAGGTGTCATGGGTGTGCCGTCATGCCATTTGACCCCCTGGCGAAGTGTGAATATGTAAGCCTTTCCCTGGTTTTCAATCTGCCAGGATGTGGCCAGCCAGGGGATAAGCCCTTGGGCGCCGCGTTCCAGCAGACTGTCGAAGATCCGGCACATTTTAAATCCCCCGGGGCCCCTGGGATAATGGGCGTAGGGGGTGGGGTATCCCCAGTCCCCTCCGGCCAGGCGGATGACCTCCACCACCTGGCCGGCCCGGGAGCCGGTCGAGGTATCGGCATTGAGTGCCGGAATCAGAAAGAACAGACATAAAGCCAGAGTAACCAGGCACTGGAGCAATTTATACCTTGCCGGTTTATATGCCATCAGGCCCTCCCCGGTTGGTTTTGCGGTCTTCGTGAACGGACCAGGTCATGACACCCCGGCAGACCGGTGCGGCAGGCACATATTCGCCGTTAACACACCGGGTGTCCACGTAGTCGGCAATGATTTGTTCCGCCTCCTGGGTGATCTCCATATGGGGTTGGAAAAACCGGATAATGTGGCGGATGGTATGATCCCTGTCCCAGTTGATCTCTTTGTTCCACCAGGAAAAGGTGATGTCCGGACGAAATCCCATGGCATAGACCAGGTTGAACGGATAAATGATATCCATGTGTCTCTGGGGCATGGGCCGGTCGAAAAATGTCTCCCACAGCGGTGCAAACTGCTGATTCATGCCGGGACCGGAAAAGGCGCTCATATAGCAGTAATGGCCGGAGGCTGCCATCAGTTTCATGACGGCGTCAGGTCCGTCAATGCCGGGCGTCATGGAGGCAAATACCAGATTAAATGCCTTTTCCCATCCCTGTTCGGCCAAATTCGTTTCCTGCCAGGTTTGCTGGACAATGCTGATATTGTTGACCTTTTCTTTTTCAATCCTTTCAGACATGATGTCGATCATGCCGCCCGAAGGTTCAAGGGCTGTGACATGGGCACAGATTCCGGACAGGGGCAGGGCCCAGGATCCCGGGCCTGCGCCAATATCCAGGACCCGGGTTTTTGGGGTCACAATCCCTTTGTCCACAAGCTGTTTAAGGGTGGCATCCCGCCCGGCGGCCGCTTTTTCTCCGCTGGTTCTTTGGGCAAAATCCTTTGCCATGCTATCCCATCTGTCCATGGCGGAGGTGCCGGGCGCCTCCGCCTTTGGCGGCTGTTCAGACCTGGACCGCTTAATGATGTCCAGCCACTGGTTTTCCCAGAATGTCCGGGAATTTTCTTGTATTTCCATAATAGATTCCTTTCTTTAAATTTTAATGCTGAATGTGATGCCAAACGTCCGGTCTGTGGCGGGATACCCCGTGCTGTCATAATAGTCTTCGTCCAGCAGGTTCTTGACATAGACGTTCACGGTGCCGTTTTTCAGCCGGCCAAGCTGTTCAAAACATTTGTATTCAACACCGACATCCACCACACTGTGGGCCGGGATATCCACCTCGTAAAAATTCCAGACATCATCGGCAATCTCTTCGGAGACCTCGGTGGTTTCATCGCTCTGGTAGGTGTAATCCAGCATCAGGGTTGTTTTTTCGTTAAAGGCATAGCGCAATCCAATCCCGACCTGGTGCTCGGCCCGCTGGTCCAGTTCGGTCTCCCCGGCCGGTTCATCCCCCTGATTTTCGAACTTCTGCCAGGCCCAGCTCAGATAAAAAGAGAGTTCCGGTGTAACATTGCCTGACAGCTCAAGCGTGGTGCCATGGCGGTAGACTTCATCCAGGTTGATTTTATAGTCGCTGTATCGCAGAGCCCCGGCATCGGTGCCTGAATACTTGGCATAGCTCCTGTTCGTGGCGATGAAATCCTTGATGTCGTAAAACGCATACCCGGCTTTCAGGTTAATGTTGCCCCAGAGCCTGCGGTTTAAAATCAGGTCATATCCCACCCCGTGTTCCGGTTCCAGGGTAATACCGGCAGGCCGTCCCTGGGGGTTGTAATCACCGTGGTAGTCCGGGGCGTGCCAGATTTTACTGATACCGGCGGAAAGGGTGGTGTCCCGGAACCAGGCACCTAAGTGGTCCATATACCAGGTTGTCAGGGATTTGGGGATGATCTCGTCAAATTCCCGTTCCACATATTTGTCGTAATATGTATTGTGCGGCTTGCCGTTGGACCAGTTGCTGACCCAGGTATTGACATCCTCATACCGTAACCCCAGAGTCATGTCCACATGGGGAATAATGCCGAACTTATGCTGGACAAAGGCGCCTTTTTTGCGGACTCTCTCTTTTTTGCTGTCGTCCACACCCTCGTCAAAAAGCTGGGTAAAGTCAACACCAATGGTGGTTTCACCCCCGGCCCACGTGATTTCGTCCGTAATTTTGCCGCCCTGCTGCCACCAGTCCGTTTCCATGGAACTCAGTTCGGTACCCTTAGACGGATCGGTTGTATCCACCAATTCTAAATAGGCGCGGTCACGGGTCTCCTCCCCGTAATAAGCGCCCACGAAAATTCGATTGATGCCCAGGGTCTGGGCATAGTTAAAACGGTAAGTCTCGGCAGTGCTGTCCCAGGTGGGGTTCTGCCAGGGATCCCAGACACTGCCCGTTACCTCGGGGTAACCGGAATCATAGTCGATTTCACCCTCTTTTGTTTTTCCGGGATTATTGACCGGTGAATCCCGTTCAATATCTGATAATGAGGCGGAAACGGTGATATATCCATCTCCGGGCAGTATAAATCCCAGACGCCCGAACCCGATGTTGGTTTCGGTCTCATTGTTGCGCAGGTACCCGTCCGTCATATAATTCTGGTATGCGATATCGTAAATAAATTTTTCCACCCCACCCTGGATGACGGCTGTATTGGAAAAGGTATCATATGACCGGTATCCCGTTGTATACGTTAACTCCGGCACCCAGGTCTGGTATGCCTTGGGGGTCTTTGTTTTCATGTTTAAGACCCCGCCGATGCTTTTGGCATCGAACAGGGCGGAATGGGGTCCGGGGAGGATTTCAACGGACTCCAGCAAAAACGCGGGCAGTTGGGCCCAGTCCACAATGTTGCTTGACTTCCGGCCGCCGGTTTTCTGAATGGTCACCCCGTCCATGGCCGTGACAAACCGTTTGGCGCTGAACCCGTTCAGATAAACGCTGTCCACCCCGGGATCCAGGTCTGATGCCCCTCTGAAATCCACCATGGCATTGGTTTTAATCGCATCTAAAATATAGGTGGGCTCTCCGATGAATGTGATCTCTTCAAGTTCAATGGTGGTGTGGGACGGTGTTGTTTTATACCCTTGGACCCGAGCCTCGCCTTCCACAACCATCTCTTCTATTTCTTGAATTTTTGCGTTCACCGTGTCTTCGTCGGTCTTTTTTTCATCCGCCTGCAAAGGGCTTATACAAAAGAGGAACAACATCAGGGTTGCTGCAAACGTGCAGCCTTTCAGTAAGTGATTCTTCAACACCGTCTCCTTCTTTTTGTTTCCTGGCATATTACCGGTCATTTAATAAGTTAACATTACATCTGGGTGCTTCTGTTAAGCTGGGCAATGGCTGCCAGGGCATCCTTGTGGTGGCGTTTATATTGCGCAGCCTGTTCAAACGCGCTGCGGCTGGCAACAATATCGTTATATTGCCAGGCCGCATACCCGGCCATCAGCCAAGCCTGCCCCTTTTGGGAACAATTTTTACGGGCAGCGCTCCTGAACGCCTTGTCCGCAGCCTTATAATTTTTTGTTTCGTATAGGATATCGCCTTTCAGCAGCAGAATTTCGGGATTTTTAGCCTGGGGATCAAGGCGGTTGAGCATTGCCAGGGCCTTGTCTCCCCGGCCCATCTGCCGGTAGGCACAAACCAGTCGTTCGATCATCTGCCTGCTTTGGCTTAGGGAAGGCTTTTTTTCGGCCGGATCGGCAAGCAGGGTTTCATACATGCGAACGGCCCGGGCAGGGACGTTCAACTGAAGGCTTAGATCTGCAAACAGTTTTTTTTCCTGCCGGGTCAGCGGGGTTATAAAACTGTAGATGATCAGATC
>JAQYWJ010000153.1 GCA_030145005.1 Desulfobacter sp.
GGGGCCATATTTTAGGTTCTTGATGATCTTTGTAGTTTCTGTTATATTTTTTTTCAAAAAGAAGTTCCTGTCCTTGGATCAGTAATGGGGGAACCGACATGTTTCGAAATTCTGTTTTCATGACCGCAATGGGGATGACCGCCGTGGTCGTCGTCTGGGGGATGGCGGACACTCCCAGCCTTGCCATGTTCGCCAAAGACACCGGTTCCGTCCTGTTGAAAAGCCGCGGCTGGTTCGTGATGCTGACCGTGAGTTTTCTGCTTTTCTCCTGCTTCGGACTGGCGCTTTCGCGGTACGGGTGCATTCGACTGGGCCGTGACGACGACCGTCCGGAGTTCGCCACGTTCACCTGGCTGAACATGATGTTTGCCGCCGGTATGGGCGTGGGTCTCCTGTTCTACGGCGTTGCCGAGCCCACCCTCCATTACGAATTCATCAGTAAATTCAACAAACCCAATGTTGCCATGGGACAGGCTCTCACCCTGACCATATTCCACTGGGGGCTTCATGCATGGGCCATCTACGGTGTCGGGGGGCTGGTGATCGCCTATTTTGGTTTTCGCCTGGGACGCCCTAAGACCATATCCGCACCCATTTACACGGTATTCGGCAGGGGGCCGGTTGCCCGGGTGACCGGTTGGTGGGTGGATGTCATGGCTCTGTATGCCATCGCCATCGGCCTGTCGGGCTCCATTGCCATGGGGGTATTCCAGGTACAGAGCGGACTCACGAGGCTGTTGGGCATTCAGGATGCCGGCATGGCACTGTCGCTGGGCATCTTCGCCTGCCTGGTGGCCGCCTATATTCTCCCGCTGCTGCGGGATCTGGGGGAGGGGATGGCTATGCTCTCCAACCTCGCCATGGCGGTGACCGTCGGTCTCATCGTGTACTTCCTGCTGTTCGGCCCCACGGCCTTCCTCATGGGTACCGTCACCGAGACCCTCGGGAGGTACATCGGCAGTGTCATTCCCCAAGGCTTCGTTATCTTCACTTTCTGGGAGGACAACGTCCAGGAGTGGTTCACCGACTGGACACTCAATTACATGGTCTGGTGGCTGGCCTGGGCACCCTTCGTGGGGGTGTTCCTGGCACGGATTTCCAAGGGGCGGACTATCCGCGAGTATATCCTCGGGGTGCTGCTGGTGCCCACGGGGTTCTCCGTCCTGTGGTTCGGCGTGATGGGGGGGCTGGGTGCCTACCAGTCGTATCACGGCCACTATGACCATACTGTTGCATCGACAGACATCAACGCCGCCACATTCGCTCTGCTGGAAACCCTTCCCCTGCATCAGGTTACTATCGTGGCCACAATTATTGCGGCTTTTCTTTTCATCGTCACCAGCGTGGTGAGCGCCGCCTTTGTCCTGGCCATGTTCACCGCCGGAGGCGACGAGAACCCGCCCACCCGCCTCAAGGTAGTCTGGGGGGTAATCCTGGGGGTGCTGGGGCTGGTGATGATCATCACCGACAGCGTCGATGCCGTTCGGGCCATCATCGCCCTCAGCGCCAACCCGTTCATCTTCATCATTATCCTCATGATGGTGTGCCTGTTCGTGGCCCTCAAGGCGGAAAAGGAGTGATCTTATGGAACACCCCGTTATCGATACAATATTGAACTTCCTTATTTTCGGATTCGTGGGACTGATGCTTGTGTTTTATACAAAGACGCCCCCACCCGGAAACGATAAGTGAGTCTGTAATCGAAGTACCCGAAGAAGAGATTTGAACCCTGGAAAGACCCGGGTTCACCGGGCGTATGCAGTATTCGACTCGATCCGGTTTTTTACATGCTCTCCATGGTAATTCTAACCCTTCTGTATCACTATCAAAATTCGTCATTTACTTGATTATCACGGAAAAGAGAATACGGGGTTTCACTCGTCCCGTAGACACCTCGAATCCTTGGATCCTTTGGAAATTCTCTGAAAAATAATAGATTTGGATTATATACCAGATGTTGTAGTTGAGTAATTTCAGTTGAGTCGGGTGACATGATACAAAATTATCGTTGTTTCCTTGGCCCTTTTGCACCGTTTTCCTTTTTTTTAGTACCGACCGATTTTGGCTTCAAGGTGGCTAATGAAATCATTGAAAAAATGTCTGCTGCCTGCACTTAACCCTCTGCGTAATATGCTGTGGATGACCCGGGGCCACTACTCGTGCCATACCGGCACTTATTGCAAATCATACTTGTATTGTTAAAATGTCTTGACAACTTGACATATTGTCAATTATGATTTCGGTATTATTAATTAAGCAGCCCGCCGGATAACGGGTGAAATACAATTTCCGGATGGCTGCAAATTTAGAGATAAGACCGGCTATGCTGAATCCTCACTCCCCCATACCCTTGTATCACCAGATTTCCGAACAGCTCCAGTCCCGTATCCGGGAGGGCGTTTACCCGCCCGGCCATATGATTCCGTCTGAAACGGAACTGGCAAAATCATATGGGGTAGGCCGCCCCACCGTGCGACAGGCCATGGATCTTCTGGTGCAAAGGGGCCTGATCCAAAGAAAGCGGGGGGCCGGAACCTTTGTGAAGGAACCTTCGCCGCAAATTGATTTGTTCTCCCTTGCCGGAACCTCCCAGGCATTTTCAACCAAGGGGGTTCCCACGCAAAAAAGAGTGATTGTGCCTTTGAGAAAAAAGACCGTTACAGGCGATGTGGAAAATCCGTTTCACGGCAAACCCGCCTTTGCCATGTCCCGTTTGACCGTAGCCCGGGATGAACCTGTATTGCTGGAAGATATTTTTCTGGACCCGGATCTGTTTGCGGGTATTGACGATATGGATCTTGGGGACAAATCCTTATCCCGGGTGGTGTCCGAACGGTTTTACCTCACACCTTCCGACGGCACCCAGCAGTTCCAGGTGGAACCCTTGAATGAACAACGAGCTTCCCTTTTGGGCATGTCGCAGTTAGATCCGATTCTGGTGGTCCGGCGGCTGTTAAATTTTCCCAAAGCGCCCGGCGCGATCTATTCGGCTCTGTTCTGCCGCACAGAACGGTTTGCCTTTACCCAGACCATTAAAAACCAGATATAAATTTATGACCCTACTCAAATTGCCAACCATTTTACGAAAGGCAGATATATGAAACACCGCGGATATTACGGCCCCTTTGGCGGGGCATTTTTACCTGAAATCCTTGTGGCCACCTTTGAGGAGTTGAATGCCCAGTTCAGGCAGGCCAAAGAAGACAAGCATTTCTGGGAAGAATATGAAACCCTGATGGCAACATATTCCTGCCGTCCCACGCCGTTGACCTATGCCGAGAACCTTACCCGGCACTTTGGCGGGGCAAAGATTTATATTAAACGGGAAGATCTTAACCATACAGGCGCCCATAAGGCCAATAACGTCATGGGGCAGGGGCTTTTAGTAAAAAGAATGGGTAAAAAACGGGTGATTGCCGAAACCGGTGCCGGCCAGCATGGGGTGGCCACGGCCACCATGGCGGCCAAGTTCGGATTTGACTGCACCATTTATATGGGTGAGGTGGATGTACTGCGCCAGCGGCCCAACGTGTTCTGGATGGAGCAGCTCGGCGCCACCGTGGTGCCGGTCACCGACGGCACCCGGATTCTCAAAGATGCCATCAACGAGGCGTTCAGAGACTGGGTCACCAACATGGACACCACCCACTATGTCTTGGGAACCGCTTGTGGACCCCATCCCTTCCCTGAAATGGTCTCCTGGTTCCAGTCCATCATTGGAAAAGAAGCCCGTGTCCAGATCATGAAGGCCGAAGGCCGGCTGCCGTCCAAGGTCTTTGCCTGTGTGGGTGGCGGCTCCAATGCCATGGGGCTTTTCCAGGGTTTCATGGATGATCCGGTTGAACTTGTGGGCGTGGAGGCCGGGGGCAAAGGTATTGCGTCGGGCCGTCATGCATCCCGGCTTTGTTCCGAAGATGCCAGTTTCGGCATTGCCCAGGGCTATAAAACCTATTTTCTGCAGAACAGTGACGGCCAGATGAAAGAGACCCACTCCATCTCCGCAGGTCTGGACTATGTCGGTGTTTCCCCCATTCTCGCCAATATGCGGGATCAGGGAAAAGCCCGGTTTGAATATGCCACGGACACCGAGGTGGTGGATGCCCTGAAGCTGACCATGCGAATGGAAGGCATTATTCCGGCTCTGGAGTCTTGCCATGCCTTTGCAGGCGCCTTTAAGGAAGTTGCAAACATGTCAACGGATGATATCATCATCATCAACCAGTCCGGCCGGGGGGATAAAGACATCTTCACCGTGGCCGATGCCATTGGCGACCCCAAATGGAAAGAATTTATCTGTTCCAAAGCTGGAGAATATAGAAATGACTGAAACAAAAAACCAGGCACCTGCCCCCGCCTTTCTGGAAACCTATATCCGGGAGCAGCGAAAGAAAAAAGATATTTTGTTGATGACCCATATTGTCATGGGCTACCCCTCCTTTGAGGCTTCTTTTGAAATTGTCCGGCAGATGGTGGACGCAGGCGTAGACTTAATGGAGTTGCAGATCCCGTTTTCAGAACCCATGGCAGATGGGCCGGTGATCCTCAAGGCCAACCAGGCCGCCCTTGACAGCGGTGCCACCGTGGAAAAATGTTTTGAATTTGCCCAAAAAGTGTCAGATTGCTTTGACATCCCGTTTCTATTCATGACCTATGGCAACATCCTTTATAAATACGGCATGGATGCCTTTGCCGCCCGGATGTCGGAAATCGGGGTAAAAGGCGCCATTGTCCCGGATTTTCCCCCGGAAGAGGCAAATGATTATCTGTCAGCCATGAACAAACATGATATGTCAGCAGTGTTCATCTTTTCTCCGGAAACCTCGGACCAGCGTATGAAGATGATCGACACCCACGCCACAGGCTTTATTTACTGCCTGGCGAGAAAAGGGGTGACCGGAAAAGATACACAGTTCTCATCGGACATGGGCAGTTACCTGGCAAGGTGCCGAAAGTCAACCCGGCTGCCCACGGCCGTGGGGTTCGGAGTAAAGGAAAAAGCAGACATTGATTTTCTTGTGGGCAAAGCCGACATTGCCGTGGTGGGCTCCCAAACCATCCGGGAGGTGGAGCAAAAAGGGGTGGATGCCACAGGTCCGTTTATTCGCAGCCTGATAGAATAAGGTTTTTACATTTCCATTTGGTTAAAATATTATTGCGCCTTGATTCCTGATCCGGTTTGGGGTTTTATTGTACAAATTAGCCGTTTGATATATAAGAATTTGGAAAGCTAAAATCCTAAAGGAAATGCGCCATGAATGTGGATGGAAAACAAATGCGGCCCATCTGGTTTGATAATGAGTCAAAAACCGTTAAGGTCATAGACCAGAGACGCCTGCCCCATGAACTGATTGTTCAAGACCTGACAACCAATGATCTGGTCATCCATGCCATCAAGGAGA
>JAQYWJ010000154.1 GCA_030145005.1 Desulfobacter sp.
AAAGCAGGCCATGCAGGATATAGAAAGTCAAATTCTCCGAATCAAGGGGATTGAAAAATGGGCTGTTGACATACCTTTCTATGTTGATTGAGGAATTGGGAGGTTTTATTCTGATATTGTGCCTAATTGAACATCGGGGAGGCCGGAATCAGACAGAAAGCCGACTCGGTGAGCAGGTTGTCCGGGTTGTTGGAGAAGACGGTTTTAGAGCTTCCCGGGTCCGGGCCGTGCATGATCCGGTCGTGGTAGTAGGCCCCGGTAACAGGCCCCAGGGTTTTCCACATACTGAACAATTCGGACCAGGGCAGGCCGTCCGGATTGAGCAGATAGCCTGTGGTGTCGCTGATCCCTTTTATCCTGGGCCGATAATTATGGGTGTTCTCATGGAAGAGCCTTGCGGTATTTGCCCCTACGGCACCGAATCCCTGGATGAGCACATCCAGTTCCCCGGCAGGGGGGATCTCCATGGTTTTAAACTGGGGCAGTTCCCTGAGGCGGGGAAGGTGCTCCACCAGGGCGTTAAAGGCCGCAACCACCCCCTTGGCGGCTGCGCCCAGTTCGTCAATCCGGTTCCCGCCCATGTCCGCCGGTTTGGAAATCACGTTATTGATCCCGTTTTCGATGGCGAAAATTTTCATATCCTGGTCATTGGTCCCCACATCCGGCCCCGGGATGTAGATATCCTTATACCGTTTGAGCAGCCGGCCGAACCCCTTGACGATCTCTTTTCGCTCTTTTTTGTCCATGGCACCGGGACAGACAATCCCGCATTTACCACCCCCAAAGGGCAAATCGGCAGCGGCATTTTTCAGGGTCATGCCCCGGGCCAGGTTATGAATGATATCCGGGGTGATATCCGGCAGCATCCGGGTGCCCCCCACGGAGGGCACCCCCATGGCCAGGTTGTCCACCACCAGGTAGCCGCCGATTTCAAGGGGGCTTTCCCTGTCCCAGAGGCAGGAGACCAGCCTGGGACCCAGGCGGTCCACCCGGATGCCCAGCCGCTGGAGACTGTCCACATCCAGAGGACCGAACTCCAGAAAGCAGAAGGAACGGTCCTGTATCAATCGTTTTTCCCGTACACGTTCAGGTAGGGCATCTTCCAAAAAGATTTTCATTGTTTTAGGAATCATGATTTCCTCCTTTGGCTGGAACAGTTTGTTTTCGGTGAAACTTGATCATCGAGTGACGCAAAATTATCATAAGGGCCTATCCCTATACCTCTTCCCTCAATTCCCCAAACAAACGCTCGGGAGTAATGGGCGCACAATAGGAGGGCTTCTCACACCCGGCGGCCATCTTTATGGCAAAAAAAGCCCCGATTCCGTACATGAAGGGCGGCTCCCCCACGGCCTTGGACCCCTTAACGGCTTTGTCGTTATAGATATCTTCCAAAAATTGAACTTTCATGTCCAAAGGGGCAGAAGAGATATCAGGTATTTTATAAGTTCCCGCAGTGGCCGTAAGGGGTCTGCCCGTCTCGTCGTAACGCATCTCTTCCATGGTCAACCATCCAATGCCCTGAACCATGCCGCCCTCAACCTGACCAAGATCAATGAGGGGATTTATGGATCGCCCAAGGTCATGGACCACATAGGCATTTTCTATCCTGTAGGTTCCCAGTAAGCGATCCACTTCGGCCTCAAAATAGGCCGTTCCGTAGGTATGGTAGGCAAAGGGACGACCCTTCTCGACAGATTTATCAAAGTGGAGGTCCGGCGTGGAATAGTGGGCTTCGGCGCTTAACTGCACCCGTGAGCAATAGGCTTGGATCACCAAATCCTCCCAACCGACCTCACAGGCTTTGCCCTCTCTATATAACCGGCCTTGTCTAAGTGAAAAATCTTCCGGTGCACATTGATATTCATCGGCCATAAATTTAAAGAGGCGCTCTTTTATCATCTCACAGGCCATTCGGGCGGCCGCCCCATTCAGGTCGGATCCGCTGCTGGCGGCGGTGGGACTGGTATTGGAAACACGGGTGGTATTGGTGGATTCGAGCTTAACCCGCCCAGGAGCGATCCCCAGGCTGTCGGCGACGAGTTCGCGGATTTTGTGGTTTACCCCCTGCCCCATTTCCACAGCCCCCGTACTTACGCCCACGCTACCGTCTGTGTAAACGTGGACATGAGCCCGGGCCTGGTTTAAAAATATGGTGGTAAAGCTTATACCGAAACATACGGGCATCAGGGCATAACCTCTGCCGTAGCGGGAGAGTTGACCGGGGGTCTTCTTCTCTTTCCTTTGGGCGTCGTCAATGGCACGCATCCGTTTCTGCAGGTCATAATGCTCATATGCCCTGTCCCAACAACGTTGGGCCTGGGCATCTTCCGCCGCCATACCATAGGCAAAACAATCCCCCGTTTTAAGGAGATTTTTCCTCTGCAGTGTTTCTACGCAGATCCCGCTTATTCGGGAGGCCTCCCGGATGGCCGCTTCAAACACGAACATGGCCTGGGGACCACCGAATCCCCGGAAGGCGGTATTAGGCGTTATGTTGGTGCGGCAGGAGGCTGCCGTGGCATGTACGTTGGGTACGTAATAGGATGCGGTGGCATGGAAAAGGGTTCTTTCCAAAATACAAGTGGACAAATCGGCCGCCGCCCCGGCATTCTGATAATACATAACCTTGAAGGCCAGGAATTTTCCTTCCCCATCCAGGGCCAGGGTAAAATCCGAGCTATAAGGATGCCGCTTGCCCGTGGCCGGCATATCATCGGAACGTCTTAAAACCATACGGCAGGGAACGCCTGATTTTTGAGCCCCCAGGGCGGCAAAACAGGCCCAGGTGTTGGCTTGGATCTCCTTGCCTCCAAAGCCTCCTCCCAGTCGCCGAACATCCACTTCAATCCTGTTCATGGCCAATCCGCAAACCTTGGCAACGCATCGCTGCACCGAAGTGGGCGCCTGGGTACCGGAAGAGAGATGGAGATTCCCCTCCTCCGAGGGCGTCGCTACGGTGACCTGGCCCTCCAGGTAAAAGTGTTCCTGGGCGCCCGATTCGGCCTGTCCCTTGGCCACATAGGCTGCAGACGCAATGGCTTGCTCCGCATCGCCCAGGGTAAAGGTTCGTACCGGGGCAATCAATTCATTTCGGTTGTAGGCTTCCCGGGGATCCAGAACAGGGGTTTCTTCGGCAATGTTAATTTTAATGCGTCCCACCGCCTCCCGGGCGGCATCCTCGGTCCAGGCATAAACGACGGCCACCGGCATACCCACAAAATTCACCTCATCCTCGGCCAAAAGAACTTCGTCCTGAATTATGCCGCCGATCTGATTTTCCCCGGGAATATCCTTGGCCGTAAGGATGAACGCCACTCCCGGAACCTCCCGAGCGGCGGATGTATCCAAATCCCGGATTTTTCCCTTGGCCAGGGGAGAAAAGAAGACAACACAGTGCAATCCACGGGCGGGAAAATCCCTGTCATCCACATAGCGGGTAAGCCCCATCACATGATAGGTGCTATCGGGATTGATCATAGAGTCCCTCCTTTTACAAAATCGTGGTAGGAACAGATATCGGGAAAACAGTGCAGATAGTGATCCGCCATGAGGGCGGAAGCCAAGCGCCTTTTATACTCGGCACTTCCCCGAACATCGTCTATGGGACTGATTTCTTCCTGCAGGACTTTCATGGAGCCCAGGAATGTTTCCCTGGTCAGGGGTTTTTCCTTAAGCCACGCCATGGTCCGGCGGGCCGTAAAGGGGATGGGCGCCACACCGCCCAAGGCTAAACCGACAGACGCGAATGCCCCCTTATTCACGGTAAAAACCGCCGCAGAGTTGCAGCCGGCAATATCCAATCGCTCCCGCTTACTCACTTTGGCGTAGTTCCATAATTGGGCGTCATCGTGTTTTGTCACCAAAAGGGATTCCACAAGCTCATCGCGCTTTAAATCCAGCTCTTTATAGCCCAGAAAGAACTCCCTTAGCGGAAATCGACGCCGGGAGCCTTGGGACGAAACCAGTTGAATTTGGGCATCCAGGGCGAGTAGAAGAACGGCACAGTCCGCAATGGGTGAGGCATTGACCAGATTGCCCCCCAGGGTGGCCCGATGCCGTAAAATATGGGAGCCTATGACCAGCAGCTTTTCACGCCACCCGGGAAATTGATCAATTAAGTGGGGATCTCCCCGCAGCTGCTCCATGGTGGCCGATGCCGGGATTTCGATCATCCCCTCCTCTACCCGGATAGGCTCGGATTCGGGTATGAGGAACCGGGGGTCCGACTTATTCAGGGCGTCTCCCCGTTGAACATACAGATCGGTGCCCCCCGCAATAAGGGGACGATTTCCATCAAACCGTTCAAAGGTCAAGTCCGGTGAATCGGCCGGGGACTTACGTCTCAGCGTCGCAAGTCTCTGGGGGATGCCGGCAAAATAGGCAGGGAGCAGGTCCAGTTCAATCAGTCCCTGAAGGGAAGGCACCTTACCCAACAAGGGTTCAACGGTCTCCTCCACGGCCCGGCGAATGGAACCGTAGCCGGTGCATCGGCAGAGATTGCCGCCCAAGTCATCCACAGCGCCCTGGACGGTAACGGTCCTCTCCTCCAGAAGATAACCGGTGAGGGACATGATGAATCCGGGGGTACAAAATCCGCATTGGGTCGCGCCCTGATTGATAAAGGCTTGCTGAAGCCGATTGGGCCTCTCCCCCTGAAGTCCCTCTATGGTCACAAGATGGGTATTGTTGAGCTGTCCTGCCGGCATAAGACAGGACGGCATGGGCCGGTAGGCAACCAGGGGGATTCGTCCCAGTATCACCGTACAGGCACCGCACTCACCTTCCCGGCAGCCTTCTTTGGTTCCGTACAGTCCCAAATCTTTTCTCAGAAGGTCCAGGACCGAACGGCCCTGCGACAGGGAAAATTCCATCTCTTTGTCGTTTAAAATAAATCGACAGCTTTTTTTCATAATTCCCTACCTGATAGAATCCGTGTTTTAATATGTCTGTCGTCCCCGGCGTAGAGAAACCGCTCCAATTGATTGAGAGGAGACATCTCTACCGCTTCAGGCAGTCCCATATCAATGGAAAGGGCGTCAAAACTCATGCCCGGTTCAAAGGCACCACAAGGCCGCCATCCCTGACGGGTGAAAAATTTACCATTTCCCATGGTAGCCAGATAAAAGGCTTCCGAAAGGGTTACCGCTCTGTGCTCCTCTTCGGGACGCAGAATCCGAAGCAGCTTGGAGACCTGTACCGCTTGAACAACCGCCCGATACACGGCAAGAGTGTGCCCGGCGCCCACATCGGAGCCCAGTCCCAGGTTGACGCCCCTGTCCAAATAGCGTCCCAGAGGCATGATGCCGCTGCTCAAATTGATATTGGCGCTGGGGCAGTGAACCAGTGTGGCTTCCCGTTCCATGAT
>JAQYWJ010000155.1 GCA_030145005.1 Desulfobacter sp.
TGCCGAGCGTCTGGCGGAACTGGTGCTGTCGATTAGTACCAGTTTGATTGAACGTCTCAATCTTACGCTTCGTCATACCTTGGCGCCTCTGGTGAGAAAAAGCCGGTGTTTCTGTAAGGATCGGACCCAAATGAGACGGCGTGTAACCTTCTTTCAAGCCTTCTATAATTTTGCTACGCCGCATATGAGTTTGCGCCTGACTTTGCCTGAGCAGGAGCCATCCGCCTCGGGATTGATTCAGCCCAAGTGGCAACATCGAACCCCTGGGATGGCCGCCGGGCTGACGGATCATGTTTGGACATTTCGAGAGCTTCTGACCGCTGAATTTGAGCCGGCCAAAAAGATTGCCGGACAGCAGAACGGAAAGGGATATGAATATAATATGCCGGCCTGTTGGATCACAGGCCGGCATGGGTTTGAAAGGTGCAATAACTGTTATATTTTGTTAAGGGTTAGGGGCATGGAACTTTTAAAATTTACCAACATGGCGCCGGATTTTTATCCGTCTTCAAGGCGCATCAATGGGAGAGATATAATTGTATTGTCTGCCCATTGATGCAACGAAGAAGATGGGTAAAAAGACAAGTCATGTTGTAAATTTTCTTGTTTCCATGGCCCTTAAGCTTGGGTGCCTATAGACCAGATCAGCCCATGGCTGTTATTCAGAACTGTTTTTTGCATCAAGATCTTTTAGAAGCTCTGAAAACGATTTTTGGCCAAGGAATTCACTGAATTGAGAGCGGTAATTATTAACCATACTCACTCCTTCGATGTTGATATCAAACACCATCCAGGGATCTTTACCCTGCCTGTACATCATGTACGCAATGGGAATTTCAGTACCATCAGGGGTAATAATCTGGGTCTGAACTTTTGCATATTCCCGATCCTTTTTTGTTTTGCGCTGCTCATTAAGGTAGACCACCTTTTCATTGGTATAGGTTTCAAGCTTGGATATATAGGTGTTTTCAATCAGAGACTGAAACCGGACCGTAAAAGCCTGCTTTTCTTCCGGGGTTCGTCCTCTCCAGTGTTTCCCAAGACTGGACTGGGCCATACGCCCAAAATCAAAACCATGCAGGACAATGTCACGGATTTTTTGCCTGCGAACCTCTTTTTTCTCATCCCCTTTAAATTCCGGTGTGTTAAGCACATCAAGGATGGCATCAATCCTGACCTTAAGGGCCTGTGTGGCTGACAAGGCGTCGGAAGCCAGGGTCTGTTGAGTAAAAACAGACATTGGAGAAAACATGAATGCAAATAAAATCAGTGTTCTGATTATTTTCATCCGTTTTAATCCTTCAAACATTGCCTGTCTTATTTAAAATGGCGTCAATCTCCTGGAAGGGAAAAGGCGCGGATAAATTTTTTGCGCCCTGACCTTTGGGGCTTGCTTTAGGTTTATGGCCGGAACCTGTAAACGAAACTACTTGACCGTCTTTGAACTCAATCTGGTAGTTGGGACGGATACCTTTGCCCGTAGTGCCGAAAAGAACTTTTGATTCGGAATCGCCTGCCATGTTTTTCAGTACTTTTTCAAGAAATGTTTTTGATAATTGTGCCACCCGATCAATGTCCCATTCAATATTGTTTTTTACCCGAGATCCGGAGCCGGATGCTGTTCCTTTGGTTTTTAACTTGGAAATCCTGTCTTCCATGCCTTTGAGCTTCATTGCCAGATTCTTAACCGAACGTTCCTGAATATCTCCTGAAGCCTTAGGCCTCAACTCGTCCAGTTCACCGAATGCCTGGTCAAAGCAGGCCTTAGACTCATCCACCTCCTTTTTTTCTATGAGCTGGTCCATTTGTTCACACAAACGGTTGATGGACAGTCTTGATTCACGGAATTTAGTGGGTTCCATTTTACCTCCTTCATGGTTAATGCACAAACTGTTTAACCGCCTGTTTTGTCTGCCCCCCCCCTGTTTTTTAGGTTATAGGGCGCCTGAAACCGGCGGCAACATGCTGCAATTGATTCGTTATTGTTTCAATATTCTACACCGACTGCATATTTATTTCAAGAAACAGCCCAATTTTGATACACAGATGTTTCTTTACATTCCTTTTTTTTGCTCTTATAGTCTGACCATGAAATTTTACGCAGTGGCCAGGGGCCGAAGAACAGGTATATTCACATCGTGGCCCGATGCCGAGCGCCAGGTCAAAGGATTTGCAGGCGCCCGATTCAAAAGCTTTAAAACAAAACAGGAGGCCTTGGCTTTTCTGGAGGATCCGTCCTACACAAATTCTGCGTCTTCAACTAAAAATATTGGTTTTGCCCCCCCAAAAAAAAAGAGCGGGCACCGGCAGCCGGCCGATTATGAATACCCGGAAAATGCCGTGATGGTATATACCGACGGTGGTGCCATCGGCAACCCCGGTCCCGGGGGATATGGCGTGGTATTTGAAACAGGGGAATCCTTTTCCGGCGGGTTTAATCTGACCACCAACAACCGCATGGAACTTTTGGCTGTTATCGTGGCCCTTGAGGCCCTTGAAGGAGAGACCCGTCCTATCTGCCTGCATTCGGATTCCAGGTACGTTGTCAACGGCATTACCAAAAACTGGGCAAAGGCATGGAAACGTAGGGGCTGGAAAAAATCCGACGGTACCCCGGCCATGAATCCTGATCTGTGGCAGCGTCTTTTGGATCTGCTGCCCGATCTTGATATCCGGTTCATCTGGGTAAAAGGCCATGCTGGTAACCCCTTAAACGAAGCCTGCGATCACCTTGCCAATTCAACAGCTCGCATGCCCGGCCTGCCGGACGACACAGGTTATCTTAAAAGCCGCAAGAACAGCGCCTAAGGGACCCGGGGGAAATTAAAAAGATCTTTTTTGTCAATGAAACAACGAACGTATCCAGGCAAAAAATCCTGTTTTAGATGGGTTGGCTTCAGTTGGCTTCAGCTTGGGCGATTCAGATACCGTCTCTTGTTTTTGGGGGGCGATACCGGTGATGCTTTCTGATTTTTCTTCCAGGGAAGCTTGGATTTCTTTGACTACCGCTTCCTGAATTTCCTTTTTGGACAATAGTAATCCCGATTGCCTGGGGATCCATGTGGATTCAAGAGAAGTGACACAGCCATCGCCATTCTTTCCAATACCGGACATAGAGGCAACGGCATAGGCGAACTGAGTTAATGCCGCTATATTTCTATCCTTTTCCGGTGCCAGATCCGGATTTTGGTAAAATTCAACACCAGTACAAACCCGGGAAGGGATATGCCAGATCCCCAACAATGTTGATGCGATATTAGTGTCTGTAGTTCCAAATTCATCCAACTCCACAGCATGAACAGGTATTTTTAATCTGGCTGCTGTTTGAATGCATTTTGAAAATTCAAAAGGATAATGAATTGCAAGAATTAATTTTCCAATACCATGAAGCAATCCCGCAATATAAAGTTCACCCGGATTGACATCCATGTCCAGGTTCGGGTGCCCCAGACGTCTTGCTGCATTGGCGCAAGACCAGGAAAAGGCCCAATACTCTTGGGCTTGAAATCCCTCTATTTCAGGAATCTTTGGAAACATACGCCGGAAAAAATACAGGTTGGCGGAATCAATGGTCTCTTGAAGTCCGATACGAACAATGGCTGACCGCAAACTGTAAACCTCATCAACTCCCTTGAAATAAACGGAATTTGCCAATTGAAGCATCATGGATAAAAGCCCTGGATCCGAATCAATGATCTCTACAAAATCATCCACTTCTATATCTTCAATTGGTTTTCTAATTAGGGACATCAGTTTCGGCCCATTGGCCGGCATAGGAGGTATTTTAAATTTTGAATTTAAAATATCCAATGCTATGGCATTGGCAATGGTTTCTTCTCCCTGTCTTTTTTCTTTAGTCGTCATATTCTTTCCTGTCAATTAAAATCTTATCAATCAAAAAGGCTCATGCTGCGTTTCGGGGTCGTAGAATGGTAAAGGGTTAGGCCCATGGGCCTTAATTCATATATTATTATATTACTCCTGCTTAATCCAATACCGGGCCCACGGACATCGTTCCTTGTATGGATAGCGGATTAATTCCGTAGCAAGAATGCGAAAATCCTTGTGTCTGATGGTGAAATAGGAAACTACCTTTTTTCCTTTTAAGTCCCTTAATCCCATGGCAACATACAAGGTACGGTACTGCCCTTGAACATCACACTTAACCGTCCCGGTAAGAATGGTGATATCCAGTTCCCTGGTAACATTGAAAAGATTCACCATGATCACGGTAAAGTTTTTTTCCTTAAAATGTTTTTCAGCATCTGTCCGGGTGAGCTCGCATTGAATAAAATTCTTAAATCCGGCCTCCAGTTCATAAAATGCCTGGCCTGCCGCACGTCCGGTTCCAGGAACCGTTAGAAAAATTATAAATACGGCACTGCAGATTTTTGTTATCTTTTCCATTTTATCCATTTACAGATTGTTCCGCAATTTCATTTTCAGGTTTGATCAAGGTTTTTATGGTCTGTTGAAGACGGTTCAATGCCACGGGTGTAACCGTAACTGTCCCTGCCCCTGAAAATTTTGACAGATATTGCCGTTTGAGATTTTCGTTATTATAGCCGGTTTCTACAAGTATGGGGATTTTGTGATCAAGCTGGAGCAATTTATCAACAAAGGCCTCGGAGCCCATACCAGGCATATCGTAATTTACAATGATCATTTTAAATTTTTCAGGCTGATTTTTGAATATTCCCAAAGCTGCTTCAGGATCTCCTGAGATCATGCCGATATAGCCCATACGCTTGACCACAGTATCGATGAGTTCACTGCGTTTGTTGTTTTGATCCAGTACGAGAATATGTCCCTGTCCGGCTATAATCCAGGCCTGTGTATCCGATACATTCTTGGTGTCAAAAACATGACTGCCTTTCATTGACCAAGTTGCAGGATTAAAGGGATGGACATTTGTCACATCGGTTTCATAGACTTTTGAAGAAATAAACAAATCGATTTCATTATCAGGAACCTTGACAATGAAACCTTTATCCTGGGCAACATACCGGCGCAGCCACCCGCGGTATTCATGGTGTTCCCCGGTGAGCACCAGCATCTTTAAGCCCGCATGGGAACGCACCTGAAAGGAATGGTAAATCACTGGACTTTGGGCATAGTCGTCCTGGTTCTCCATGTAGTTTTCCTCTACAAATTCAACCATGAAATCCCTGGCCCTACAGGGCACTGCCGTTACAATCAAGACAAACATCAGCATAAGGGCCATAGAAATTTTAAAATAACGTGTCATAGCTGTCTTTCCTAAAATTCCTGGGGTTCATATAACAGCCATGGGCTGACCTAGTCTATCAACACCCAGGCCCAACCCACAACGACACATGAAAGTAATTCAATAAGTTATT
>JAQYWJ010000156.1 GCA_030145005.1 Desulfobacter sp.
GCGCTCTGCCGGGCAATGGTTTTTACCGTAAGAAACCGGGTACAGTTTTCCCCTGCCGGGAATCTGGTAAAAGCCAGGTGGTTGACATTGTTGTGTTCTGCCGATTTCTTGTAATTTTCAAACTCTTCCATATTGTAGATCCGCCCGGGAAGCACCTCCATCTGGGAGGTGGTCCTGGTATCCGTGTCCATGGAAATATAATATTTATGGTCATCCACACAGATTTCATACCCGTCGTAAAGGGTGTACACATTGCCGAGAAGGGTGATCAGTTTTTCAAAATGGGAGATTTTCTTGGCATAGCGCTCTCCTTCCTGGTTTTTGCCCACATGCCGGTAATCGGCCATAAAGAGGCAGTGCTCGGGCAACAGCAGCAGTTCATCCTTATTGAACTCCTTGAGGATGTGCTTTTTAATGGCTTTTCTGACCTTTTCCGATTTGGTGGGACGGCCTGAAATCAAAAAATAGATGCCGGACAAATTTTTGTCCTTGCGCCATTTATTGAGTAAGCTGGCCTGTTTGCCGCATAACAGTTCCAAAAACCGTGAAAAATCCCTCCCGATGAACCGGTCATTGTCCCACCAGGGACCGGTTTCCTCCGGGGAGCGGTTCTGGGCAAAGGTCTCTGCAAAATATTCCCCGGCCTTTCTTTCGGAAAAGGATTCCTTGCGGTTAAGGGCTGTGGTAATGCCAAGGGCCGGGTCCTGGTAGGTATTGGCCAGAAGAACGCTGACATCTGTGGTCAGCCCGCCAATGTCAATATGACACACCACAAACTGAAGATTTTCGGCAGTGGGGTCACGCTGGGCAGCCTGGGAAAAGATAAAGTCCACTTCCTTTAAATCCGGCAGTCGGTCTTTCTGGCCGGACAGGTCCCAGAAGGGTAACAGCTTGATCAGGTTCAGAAAATAAAGCTCGCACGCCCCGCTCTCATCTGCAGAAATATTGACAAAGGTTTTACGCAAATGCCGCAGGTCACTTGGAAACAGCCATTTCCATTTCCGGTCCGAGGATAAGTTCATGCACACGGAATAGATATTTTCCCTGTATCCGTTTCTTAAATTTTCAATGAACAGGTCCGGTACCGTAACCCGGATTTCCGTGATCACCGGAATGGCAGGGCCGTTCCAGGGCCGATCCTTGTTAGGCTC
Source organism: Desulfobacter sp. (assembly GCA_030145005.1). GTDB lineage: Bacteria > Desulfobacterota > Desulfobacteria > Desulfobacterales > Desulfobacteraceae > Desulfobacter. The sequence continues at coordinate 1,152 of JAQYWJ010000156.1, forward strand.
GGTGATGTACTTGAAACTGTGTTCAAGGATTTTTTTGATGTAAAGCTTGAACTGGGGCACATCGCCCCTGTAGGCGGCAAATTTTGAGGCAAATTCATATTTGGCGCTTTTAACGATCTGGCTTGAGCTGACATGCTCTTCACCCATATCGGGCACAAAAGCAAAATCCCGCTCATCACCGGAAGGCGGATTGATAAAGGCCGAAGGGAATCCGCCCTGGACATCGGAGTCACCATGGACCACATACTGCCATGAGTCGGTGATCTTATCCCGGCCAAAGCTGCAGGGCCAGCACAAAACACTGGTCCGGTAGGACCCGAAATCAATGAAAAGAATATATTCCTCGTGGTTTTGGATGTCCCTTGGGGTGCGGCCGGCGATGGTTTCATAGTAAAGTTTGCCGTCATCCTCCAGCTCCATCTGGAACTGATCCACTTCCTTTTTCTTGCGTTTGAACAGGTTAAACCACATCTTGGGCATCCTCTTTAATACGTCTTTCAACAAGGGTGAAATCACCGCGCACCAGCATGTTGGGAACGTAAAATTCCGCCATATTCATGATGATGTGGGGCAAATCCTTTTCCGCTGCACTTAAAAAACCTTTGTTTTCCGGATCCAGGCGCTGACACATGTTTTCCCACAGGACATCGGAAATGGCCTGGCTTTTGGGGGTGTCGGCCAGAAACTGGTCCAGGTACTGGGTGAATATGGCGTTCCAGAACGCTTTGTGGTCCTGAATCAACCCTTCTTCGTTGTATTTGATCTCCCGGTCAAAAAAGTGCCGCAGGCTTTGGTAGGTATCGTTGAGAATGGCTTTGCGCATGCGCTCCTTGACTTCGGCCACCTCATCATAGCTTTCAATTTCATAGAGCAGGTCAACGGCCTGAGTGTACACCTTTTCAGCCTTCTTGATCCAGGGCATCAGAAACATATTGTCAAGGGCGTCTCTGATATTGGAGGTGGTGCAGATGTCGCCGAGCATCTCCCTGGACCAGGCAATACCGCCGTCCTTTTTGATCTCGTCTTTGATTTCACGCAAGCTTTTGTACCGGGACAGATTGCGTATCCAGGTATCCACGTGGGGGCCGGGGGATATAAAGTTCACCGGGTATTCGCTGTTGCAGGGATTGGTCAGCTGTACCACGACGTCAAAGGCTTTATAGCTTTTGAAATCGCTTTCAAGATCCTGCTCCACATTGGTGTTGCCGCAATAGCTTGCCACGGCACTGTCCCCCTGCAGGGACAGAATCAACGGCAGTTTCTGATACGCGTGGGTGGTTTCCAGCACCGTGCGGTATTTTTTAAGAATGGCATCTAAGGGGTGGCCCGGGGGGATGGCGATTTTGTGCTGGAAACAGGTCACAAGAATGCCCGGATAGCGCTCAAGGCAGTCCAGCATATTAGCCTGGAACTTTTCATGGCGCTCCTTCTGGAATTCAACGGCGTCCGCACCCTCTTTGATGCCCGGATATTCAATGGCCGGTAATGTCATGGGGGTCTGGTCTTCAGGCACGGCCACCCGGATGAGATAATCATCCGGGTCTGCCCCGGAAGAAAGATCATACAGCCGGTTGAATTGTTCTTTGGTCAACCCGTCCCGGATTACATTACCCGTGGAAATGCTGATCTGGCTGACCACCACCTCGTCGGTCCAGGATACCGGTTCCACAAGGCAGGGAACCGCCGTATTCTCCGAGGTGTTGCGCTGCTTGACCGCAAACAGCCCACGAAGCGCGTCATTGTCAAACAGGTCCAGAAGATAGCTGGTCTTAAAGGATTTATCCGTGCCCGTAATATGGATATATACGGGCATATCCGTGTCCGGTGCCGTTTTCAGGCATAGTTGGCAGCGTTCAATAACCTTGTCCACCCGGTATGCCTGCCGGGCCGGCATGCCGGCAAGCTGCTGAACAACCTCCTTGATGCCGTTCTGAATTTTCAAAAGCCGGTCTGTGTTGTCAAACATATGGTTAAATAAAACTCCTTGATGCTGATGTCGTCAAAACATTGATTCCTATGGAATTTTTACAATCTGATAATTTCCGTCATTGGCCTTGACGATTTTAAGCTCGGTGTCGTCGGCCCTAATGGTCATATCCGTGATATCATGACGGAAACACAGGGTAATGCTATCCCTGGATACCATAAAAGTAAAGGGGTTGAACAGGTTGACACTGGCCTTCTCAAAGGTGGTGGAGGTGCCGTCCCTAAACGTTGCCTTAAAACTGTCCAAGGGCTCAAACAAGCGGATGATATTGGTGGTGCCGGGCGTGATGGTCACGGACTGAACCGAAAAACTGTCGTCCTTGGAGAGCTGGATCAGTGTTGTGTTGAACTGGATGGGGTCCCGCTTTAAGGACACACTTGCCTCCTGTTCAAAGGATGATTTGGTAATCAAATTGGACAGCACCAGGCTTGTGATGGGATCATTGGTCTGGATACCGTATTTCCCCTTTGCATCCCCCATGAGCAGTTCCCGGTGGACACTGACCTTGATCCGATCCTGGGACAACTTGGAAAGGCCCAGGGTCTTGATCCGCTCTTTAATGATGCGAAGCTGGTTGGTCTGGCCGGTCTCCGTACTGAAATAGGTCAGGGTCTTGTCCGATAGTTTCAGTCCCCCTGCCTGGTTGTCATCAAACGCATACCAGGCCATGTCCGAAGGCAGTCCCTTGCCTTCCAGCACCAGGTGTCCGATGCGTTTGGGCACCAGGGTGGCGCTGCCCTGGTGAAAGAAGGCTGCAAAATCAAGATTGCCGGAACTGTTGTTCCGGGTGAGCAGGTACCAGGATTTCCCGTTAAATTTTGTGTCAATGCGAAGGGGGGTAAAGGTGTATACATTCTCCAGAAAGCCCTTCATCTTGTAACTGATGCGGTCACTGGCCATGAGTTCTGAAAAGGCATTTTCATCCCGGATTTTTTTAAAATCCCGGTAGGAGATCATGTTCTGCTTCATATAATTGGAGATTTCAGTGTGCCTGATGTTTAAGTCCCCAACCTTGAAATAGAAAATATTGGAGGCATACCCGGACTGCATGGTTGAATAAATCCGTGCCAGGCGTATGAATTGCGTGCCTGCCAAAATCGCCCTGCGGGAGCTGATCAATTCCTCAACCTGACTGTTATAGTTGAAATATACAAACAGGATAAGCCTGTTGCCCCGGTTCATGTCCTTCTCACTTTCCTGACGGTAATCGCGCAGGGTCATAGTATGAAGCATGGACGAGACATATTCGGTTTTTAAAAGCTTTTTAGCCACATCTTTCTGTTCCGGCTCTCCCTCATATAGCCAGGCATGTAAATCGGGAAATACGGATTTATAAAATTGCATTTCAGGGCCGGAATCCTGGCCAATGCTGCTGATAAAGGGAATATCTTTTAACAGGTTGCCATATTTGAATCCGGCCAGAACGGTCAGGGAAATAAGCAGAAGAGCGGCAATCCAGGGAAACCAGCGCCGTTTCATTTTGCTGATCCCTTTTTGCTTCTGAAGTGTCGAAAGCAGGGCTGTTACGCGTTCCTTACCTATATAGGTGTCATCATGCACCACGTTGCCCCCATAAGCAACAAGGCTTTTCTTTTTATCCGTAGACCGGAAAAAGGCCCAGGCATACCCGATATTATCGCCTCTGGCAAGACGGACCGTCAGATAATCCACCAGGGCTTTGCGTTCGGCTCCGCTGAGTTTATTAAAGGATACAGGTTCCATGTCCGGGTCAAGCTCAATCTTCCCATTCACGGGAATAATCCGGATTTCCATCTGGGGGCCGATACTCTGGTAGCGTCGGACGTCCTGGAAAAAAGTGCATTCTGAAGGGATTTGTGCCTCGTATATCAATGGACTGTCACTGATCTTTTTAAGCGTCAGTTCAAACTCATTTAAACGTGCCATATGGGGTAATTCTCCTTAAGCAATAACCATATTCATTTTGCCGTATCTTTTATCATTACCATCCTGATAAAGCAAAAAAACATATCACATAAGTGACTGAAAAAACAGAGTCAGTAAAAGGAAAAAATGATTTTCCCCAAAGCGTGCTGCCCTGTATGGCTGCTGTTGATTCCGACATATTCATTGTCAAAACCGTTGATTTTTCAATTCCAAAGGCGCATAACCTTTTGCGGAGCATGTTCACCCCAATGAAATTTAGGAACGGGTCTTAAATAACTTGCCCATTTTGCTATACCCGGGACGCCTGCGCT
>JAQYWJ010000157.1 GCA_030145005.1 Desulfobacter sp.
GAACAAAGACAATGCCATAAGTTTAGGCGTAATGTTCCAGGTCTTGGTGATTTCATTTTGAAGCGTCAAAGAGAATTGATCAACCGTTCCTGATGCGATTTGGGATAAAATTTCAAATTTGAACGGATCCAAATCAATTCCAGGACTTCTGATCTGTACGGACCCGCCTGCCTTAAGTGCCATTGCTGTTTGATCAGAAGACAGAACACCTGAAATTTTAGGGAAATTGATGTTCAAATGGGGATCAGATTCAAGCCCCAGATCATTAAGTTCAAAATAAAACCTTGAAAAATCTTTTGTTTCAATTGCGAAATTCACAGGCCCGCAAAACTTGCCCCAGGCTTGGTCTCCACCTGAAACCATGGCCAGAAGCATTTCAGGATAAAGACGTTCTGCTGAAATTTTCATTTGCACGGGACCTTGTAAAAAATTAGCCCTGGCCCCAACCGTAATCTTTTGATTCATGGGATGAATGGACAGTTTCAGATCTCCAAGCCGCTTGTCCCGGTCCAGTTGGACATCGGCCTCCACCGGGATGCAAAGCCGGTCTTTTCCGGTCTCAATAAGGATGGTGCTGTTTTTTAAAACAATGTGTGCCGGCAGATATGCAAAATATGATTCAAAGGTATTAATATTAAAATCAAATACAGGGCCTGAATGATCCACGTTCTTGTCCTGGGGAAATGAAAATCCGCTGACCCGGAATCTTTTTTTTTCATCCAGATGAAGGGTGACATTAAGCCCGGATATAACCATTTTTTCAATGCTGATAATATTTTTTGTATCCATGTGGTAGGTAAGCCGGATGGTGTCCAGGCGCAGATCCTCACCAAAGGAAATATCACTGATCTGCGTGTCATTGACCCCAAAACGGGATACCGTGAAATCAAGAGGCCGGTTTCCCGGCAAAGGGCCAAGGGCTGATTGGACGATATGCTTTGAAATGTCCGGCAGAAAAATAATAATACACTGAATACACAACACAAATAACAGGAATGCCGGCAATAAAATTTTTAAAATAATTTTAAATGACATTTTTAATGTCTACACGCAGCAAAAGATCGCCTGGGGGCATGCCTGGTATGGATTTCCCCATCCCCTTAAGCCTGAGTATGGATCCGCGCCGGACACCTGCAGGTACCACCACCCGGTAAACGGATTTTTTAAAACCCCAGGGGATGGTGACAAGTTTTTTAGTCCCTGTGAGTGCTTCAAGGGAGGTCAGTGCAATGGTACCGTAAAGATCAGATTCGCCTGACGGGGCTGCTTCAGGGGTGATAACATGAAGCCTTGGGCTGCGTTTTTTTCGGATGTATCCGTCAACGCTTTCGCTGAATCCTGTCTTGGGCAGTTTAGTGTTAACGCCGATAAGGGCCATACCCGAAAGAAAACCGCCAATGTGGGCCCACCAGGCGATACCGGCACCGGCACCCTGCCCTGTGGCGTTAATGAATTGAATAAAAAACCAGAGCCCCAGAAAAATAAACGCAGGGATACTGACGAACAAAGGAAAAATGAACACAGGGATCAGGGTGAGGATTTTATTTCTTGGATGAAGAAGAAAATAGGCTCCCATAACCCCTGCAATGGCGCCGCTTGCACCAACGGTCGGCACAGCAGATGAATGGTTGAGCAAAAAATGAAAAAACGCGGCAAGCAGTCCGCAGACCAGATAAAAGACTATGAACCGAAACGGCCCTAACTCCTGTTCAATATTGTCACCGAAAATATAGAGAAACCACATATTTCCGATAAAATGCAAGAAACCGCCGTGCAGAAACATATAGGTAAAAGGTGATGACAGTTTATTTAGCCAGGAAAAATAAGCCGCCATCTGCGCCATGGTATATTTTGCAGGGACAAATCCGAATGTGTAGGCAACTGTCTGATCATCAATTCCCGTAATCATCTGCCAGACAAAAACCAGACTGGTGATGAAGATAATGGTACAGGTTGCCACTGCACAGCATGTTGTTTCCTGTTCGTCTCTTAACGGGATCATGACGGCACCACCCTGAGTTGAAATTTTTTGGACAATCGGGTTTTAAGTTTTTTTAAAAGTTCCATCACCGCATCTTCAGGCGTATATTCTTTAAGATCTCTTCCTTTGGAAAGAGACTTAAACAGGCCCGATTTTTTTTTATCCAGCTTGAGGGATAACTGCACATATTCAAGAAGGGTAAAGTAAATACCGGACATCTGATGCGCTTCGCTCCTGGCGATCAGGACCTTTCCCCTAAGCGTCAGGCTTTGTTCAAGTGCCTCAGTAGCCTGTTTTATACTGTTGAATGATGTCGGAAACTCAAACCCTTGATCAATCATCTGGTCCGCCTGCCATGACTCTTCTTCAGTCTCAAGGAAATCCAGATACAATACGGCTGACAGAATGGCTTTAACACCGTAATAGATATCAGGATCATGACTTGCCCTTGGGCCTGCGACATTAAGTACACGAATGCCTTGATCCAGAATGGTAGAGTGAAGGATCAGGGCCGCCTCAAAAATGTCCTGTTCCAGTAGATTTATTCTGCAGACCCATTTGTCTGTTTTCCGTGCAAGCGCATATGTCAGGGCTGAACCTCCTGTTAAAGGTCCCCTGGCAATGATAACCGTGCCGTCGGAATCAAGTATATTTTGCCGGGTCCGGGCAGGATAATCCCTGGTATCCATCTCCTTCAACTTGTAAATATCGGGCAATGGTCCGGATTCCGTTCTCCGGCCTTTGGTAATCCATCCGCCATGGGGAATATTAAATTTTATGGCAAAATCCAAAGCAGCACGGTCCGCCCCTGTCTGGCCGCCTGACACAATTTTATCTAAAAGTCCCATGGCATCCTTATGTTGCATGCTTTTCGTAAATTATTGATGTCGTATTATACCAATAAAAGCTATCGGAATAAAATGAATTATAGATTGGAAGGCGTGTCTTCTACAGAGAGGTTTCTACGGCGCACTCAAATGCGTCCGTTCCAAAATCCATGCTGAATTCATCAAGAAGCGCACGTATCCGGATAATATCGTTTCTCGTTTTTTTTATCATAACAAGGTGTTGGTTTTTTTCCTCCTGTTTAAGGCAGAAAAGCTCATCCATATCCTTGTTCAAAGTTTCATACATGGTAAAACGTTGAAGAATTTTGTCTTTAAAATCCCGTGTTACCGCGTCTATTAACAGAAAAAAATAATCCTGTTTCAAACTGCTGTGATAGGCTTTTATCTGCCGCTGCATTACGCTCAGCGTTTTTTTCTTAATTTTGCCGGCAGCCCTGTCAAGCCCTGGAGTAAAGGAAAATCGCACATGCTTGTCCATCATGGCAGATACAAATAAAACCAATGAATGAAGACTGAAATCGGTCACGACATTGGCCTGCATCGTCCTGGTATATTCAGGCGAAAAAATCTGGTCCGGTAAATGCAGCCCTAAAATCTTTTTGATATTTTCAAGGTCAGCCGCCCTGGAATATTCTTCCTCTTCTTTGATAATTTCAAGGGAAAAGCGGTCGTCCTTCCCGTCTCCTGAAGCGCCCATGGTGACATAATCAATGCGGTAGGAATCCAAAAGAGATTTAAAATATGACTCTATGCGTTCCTCCTGAATGCGCACCAGTTGTTTAAGTTCCGGGGTTACCTGTTCAAGGATAAAAAGGTCAAGCTCACGCTTGAAGTCCTGGAACATCATATACAGAATCTGCTTAAAACCGCTTGCATCAACCCCTGCCCTGTAGGACTGTGAATCAATTTTGGCCTGCCGGATAAATTCTGTCACAAGTTTAGTGATATTTTCGCTGTCTTTGAGGAATGCATTCTTTAAGTTGGATTCAATCTCCCTGCGAAGGGCTGACACGGCCCCCATAACCGAGTTGTCAACAATAACCCTTAAACGCCTGGCATTGCCTTCAAGATCGGCAAGGCGTTTTCTGGCTTTTTCCTGATCTAAAAGCCCGGCAGAAAAGACATCAAAGAGGAGTTGTATTTTTTCGTCAAGAATATGGGTTACAATTTTAAGTCGTTCGATGTGATTGGCGTAGAACAAATTGAACCGGGACGCTTCAAACAGCAGATTAAATCCTTCAAGAAACCGGGTATACTCTTTGGCGCAAAAAGCGGTCATATCCTTGTCCTCCTGCCAAAGCCCAAGGCGCTTCTTGTTTTTGGATGAAAGTTTTTTGCCAAGGCCGTCAAACAGCGTATACAACGCTGAAAAAGAAAAGATCCTGACATCCGGCACCAACAGTTTTAGTTCGGCAATTGTTTTATCCCGTATCACTTTCAGGTTGTTTAAGTTCTCATGTTCACTTAAATCACAGTTGAAAATAAAAAGAATATTTTCCATCAACCCAAGGCGTTTTATCCGTTTTAAAAACACCATGTCAGACTGACGAAGCCCCGTACGTGACGAGATGCAGTAAACAATCAGGTTGGCAGCCTCAAGATAAGAAAATATTTTTTCAAGGACTGCAGGATCAGTGGAATCCGCACCCTGGCAATCGGCAATTTCAACGTTTGGATTAATGGTTTTTCCATACACTTCCAGACACACGTCTTTGACATAAAAAGCCTTGGCCGGGTCCGCCGTAAACTGTTTGTGACTGTTAAAGGATTTGGCGTCAAAGCTGATGGTCTGTTCATCAGAGCCTATAACGTCCAGACAATGTTTATATCCGTCAAGGGCATTGCGGATGACCAGCGCTTCAGGGCGAAGTCCTTGGGATGTCATCGGAAAAGCGGATACAATGGTATCAAAAATACGGCGCAGTTGCTGCCGGTCCTGGGTACGTCTGATATCAAACGGCGGGGATTCGTCCTTGCCCGGAAACATTTCCAGGCAACTTTCAATTTCACTGTTGATATTATCCCATGATTTAAGATGAATAATTGCCCTGTTTTTTTTACCCTTCCTGATACGGGTAGTAATGGATGTGACCACCCCTGCCCCGCGCTGAACCAGTTCTCTGCCCGACATCGCGTTGATAAAAGTGCTTTTGCCTGATTTGATCACTCCGACCACAGCCACACGCAAAATCCCTTCACTGATGTAGGAAGGGATTTTGCTGCAAAGTTGTCTGCTCTCAACAAGGCTTTTGTCCGAATGGTTTGAAACGGTAGCCAGACTGTCGATCACCGAGACGGTATCAGAAACTAATTTTTCTATGAATTCTTGGGGTTGTAGAGTCATTGGCCCGGCAAATCAGATCAGCATCATGGCTTTTTCATATTTCAGGTCCGGTTTGGTATCAAACATGATTTCCCTGGACATATCACAGGTGAGCCAGGCTGAATCGGCAAGTTCATTGTCTAACTGCATGGGGCCCCACCCGGCGCAGCCCAGAAGGATCATAAAGGTGTCAGGTCCCTG